>NZ_JCBANH010000009.1:0-103205 GCF_059760925.1 Achromobacter sp. 1011791174 | reverse complement strand
CCCCCGGTTTTTTTTGTCCGTCCGCGCGGGCTTGCGTGATGCCGAGTCTTGGCGCGAATGGGCGCGGTGGCGTCTTCAGCCGCCCGCCTTGCCGCCGCGCTCGTCGCGCGCCGCATGCAGGCAGTCCATGAAGCACTGGGCCGCCGGCGTGGGCGGTGAATCGGCGCGCGTCACGATGCATACGCGCGCGGCGGGCAGCGCGTGGTCCAGCGGCACCATGCGCAAGGGGCGCGGCAGCAGTTGATGCTCGAACAGGTCGCGCACGAAGATGCCCAGCGCGTCGCTTTCGGCGATCAGGGCCAGGCCCACGGCGATGGACTGGCAGGGGATCACATCGCGGGGCGGCGGCAGGCCGTGGGCGGCATAGGCCAGGCGCAGCAGGTTGGACGGCGACTCGATATTGCCCGGCACCAGCCAGAGCGCCTCGTGCAGCTCGGCCAGGCTGCGCGCGCGGCGCAGCGGATGGCCGACGCGCGCGCCTACCGCCAGCGGCAGGTCGTAGAGCGTGGCGCGGGTGAAACCGTCGTCGATCTGGCCGCCGTATTCGGTCTGGACCAGCAGGTCGTAATGGCCGGATTCGAGCAGTTCGTGGCTGTGCGGCGGCGCGACTTCGTTGAAGGAAACGGACACGCGCGGCATGCGCTGGCGGAAGTCCCTGAGCGCGCCCGGCAGCACGGTCAGCGCCGACGAGCTGACCGCCAGGTGCAGCGAACCGCCGGCGCCGTCCTTCATCTGGCCGATCTCTTCCTGGGCGCGGCGCGTTTCCTGCAGGATCAGCACGGCGCGCTTGTACAGCGCCTGGCCGTAGGCGGTCAGCTCCACGCCCTTGGGGCTGCGGCGCACCAGCTCGGCGTCCAGGCTTTGCTCCAGCTCGCGCAGGTTGCGCGTGGCCGCCGGCTGGGTCAGGTGCAGGGCGCGGGCGGCGGCGCGGATGCTGCCGTGTTCGGCGATGAGGACGAAGGTGCGCAGCTGGCGCAGGTTCATGGGCGGACTTCCGGAATGCAGGGGTATCAGGAAAAGCTTTCACTGGAACGAAAATACTATCTTTTCCTTATCGTCAGCCATCCGTATATTCATGGCCATCGCAGCGGATACGGAACCGGGATCACCGGCCGGGCGCCGCGAGCCTAACGGACATCAAGGGGAAACCATGTCTATCGCCGTCGCGGCCGTTTCCGGCCAGCCGGGGCTGTACACGCCTTCCATGCGCCGGCGCGTCATTGCCGGCACCACCATCGGCAACGCGCTGGAGTTCTTCGACTTCACCGTCTTCACCTTCCTGATGCTGGTGATCGGGCCGCTGTTCTTCCCGGCCGCCTCGGGCTATGGGCAGCTGCTGCTCACCACGGCCACCTTCGGCGTGGGCTTTCTGATGCGGCCGGTCGGCGGCATGCTGATCGGTTCCTATGCCGACCGCCACGGCCGGCGCGCCGCCATGACGCTGACGCTTTGGCTGATGGGCCTGGGCTGTGGCCTGATCGCGCTGGCGCCCACCTATGCGCAGATGGGCATCGCCGGGCCGGTGATCATGGTGCTTGCGCGCCTGATCCAGGGCTTCGCGGCCGGCGGCGAGGTCGGCGCGTCCACCACGCTGCTGGTCGAGCACGCGCCGTCGTCGCGGCGCGGCTTCTATTCCAGCTGGCAATTCGGCAGCCAGTCGCTGGGCGTGATGCTGGGCGCGCTGGTGGTGGCGCTGCTGACCGCCGCGCTCACGCCCGAGCAGATGAAGGACTGGGGCTGGCGCGTGCCCTTCGTGATCGGCATCCTGACCGTGCCGGTGGGCGCTTATATCCGCCGCAACCTGGAAGAGACGCTGGAGCCCCAGCCCGCGCCCGGCGCGGCGCGCGCCCGCTCCGACCACCAGCCGCTGCGGCGGGTGCTGGCCGGGCACAAGGGCGCGGTGGCCAAGGGCATCCTGCTGGTCATCGGCGGCATGGTCTGCGCCCAGATCATCGGCTTCTACATGCCGGCCTACGCCAACAAGGAACTGGGCCTGCCGGCCACGTCCACGCTGTCCGCCAGCGTGGTGCTGGGCGCCATCGGTTTCGTGGCCGCGCCCTTCGTCGGCCTGCTGGCCGACCGCGTGGGACGCAAGCGCGTGATTTTCTGGTCGCGAGCCGCCACCGTGGCCGCGCTGTTGCCGTGCTTCCAATGGCTGGTGTCGGCGCCGAGCAGCGCGCGGCTGATGACCGTGATCGCCTTGCTTGCGATATTGTTGGCGCTGCAGACCGCGCCGGTCATCACCATGCTGCCCGAACTCTTTCCCAAGGCGGTGCGCACCACCGGCATGTCGGTGGTGTACGGGCTGGGCATCTCGGTGTTCGGCGGTTTCGCGCAGTTCTTCGTCACCTGGCTGCTGCACGTCACCCGCAATCCGATGGCGCCGGCCTGGTACTTGATGGTCACCGTGACGCTTTCCACCGTGGTGCTGTTCTGGATCCAGGACCGCACCGGGCATGACATCGACAATCAGGAGGCATGATGCAGTCCCGCTATTTTTCCGACAGCTACGCTCAGGCGCGCGAGCGCTTTCTTGCCGCCGCCAAGGCCGTGGCCGCGCGCATGGCCTCGTATCCGATCGAGGCGCGCGGCGCCCGGGACGAGGCCCTGTCCACCGACGTGGCGCTGATCGGCGACGCCAAGGCCGAACGGCTGCTGATCATGACGTCCGCCACGCACGGCGCCGAAGGCTTCTGTGGCTCCGGCTGCCAGCTGGCGCTGCTGGACGATGCGCCGATGCTGGCTCGCGCGCGCGAGTCCGGCGTGGCCCTGCTGCTGGTGCACGCGGTCAATCCTTATGGCTTTTCGTGGATCGCGCGCACCGACGAGGGCAACGTCGACTTGAACCGCAATGCCCAGCCCTTCGACGGCCGTCCCTCACCCGAGAACCCCGGCTACGCTGCGCTGCATCCGCTGCTGCTGCCCGAGTCCTGGCCGCCGACCGAAGCCAACCAGCGCGAGCAGGAGCGCTACATCGCCGAGCATGGCCTGGCCGCCTACGCCCAGGCCGTCTCGCGCGGGCAGTACACGCATGCCGACGGCCTGTTCTATGGCGGCGATCGCCCGGCGGCCTCGCTGTTGAACATGCGGCGCATCCTGAAGGAACATGCCGCCGCTTTTTCCCGCATCGGCTGGATCGACGTGCATACGGGGCTGGGGCCGCGCGGCCACGGCGAGAAGATCTACGCCGGCCGGCGCGACGAGGCCGAAGTGGCGCGGGCGCGGCACTGGTACGGCGCGGACATCGCCGTGCCTTACCAGGGCAGCTCGGCCTCGGTGGACATCACGGGCCAACTGGCCAGCGTCATCTACGATGCCTGCCCGACGTCCACGCCGACGCTGATGGCACTGGAATTCGGCACCCAGCCCTTTGCCGACGTGGTGCAGGCGCTGCGTGGCCGCAACTGGCTGCGCGCGCATCCGGAAGCCAGCGAGGACGCGCGCCGGGCCATTCTGAAGGCCACGTTGGATGCCTTCTATTGCGGCGACGCCGATTGGCACGGCATGGTGCTGGGACAGAGCCGGGTGGCGGTGCTGCAGGCGTTGTGCGGCCTGCAAGACGACTGAGAGTCCGCATCGGATCCGGAAGGGCGCGGCGCCGGCGACGGGGCCGCGCATTTTTTTTTGCCTTGCCGCTTGTTGTTTATGTAATGTTATATCATCTAATTTTTGTTCGTAATGATATAACATCCATAGGAATCGAGATGCAGGGAAAGAAAGAGGGATCGCGGCGCTTCGCCCGCCGCGCCGGCGCGGCCGGGAAGGGATTGCGGCCGCTGGCGTGGGCGTTGCTCGCCGCCTCCGGCGCCACCGCGCAGGCCCAGCAAGCGGCCGGCCAGGCGGACGCCGCCGCCACGCTGGCGCCGGTCACGGTATCGGCCAATCCGCTGGGGCTGGATCTGAACAGCACCACGCAGCCGGCCTCCGTGCTGGAAGGCGATGCACTGGTCGAGAAGCGCGGCGGCACGTTGGGCGACACGCTCGATGGCCTGCCGGGCGTGCATAGCGATACCTTCGGCGGCGGCGCCAGCCGTCCGGTGATCCGCGGCCAGACCGCGCCGCGCGTGAAGGCGCTGTCCGACGGCTCCGAGCTGATGGACGCCTCGGCCATTTCGCCCGACCATGCCGTGACCACCGAGCCGCTGCTGGCCGAGCGCATCGAGGTGTTGCGCGGCCCGGCGGCGCTGCTGTACGGCGGCGGCGCCATCGGCGGGGTGGTCAATGTGATCGACAAGAAAATCCCCACCGAAGTCCCCGAGAAAGGCATCGCCGCCGAGGCCGAGATCCGTGGCGCGACCGGCACCAAGGAACGCGCGGGCGCCATCGGCATCACCGCCGGCGAAGGCAATTTCGCCGTGCGTGTGGAAGGCATGAAGCGCCGCAGCGGCGACTATCGCGTGCCAGACTGGTCCAGCAGCAAGCTGGACGGCTCGTACAGCGAATCCACGCAAGGCACGGTGGGCATGTCCTGGATCACGCCGCGCGGCTACATCGGCCTGGCCTTCACGTACCTGGAAAGCAAGTACGGCCTGCCTGGGCACAATCATGAATACGAAGGCTGCCATCCGCATGGCACGCATCTGCATTGCGGCGGCCACGATCATGGCGACGAGGACGGCCACGACCATGACCATGGCGCCGAGGGCGGCGGCGTGCCCTACGTGAAGCTGCGCAGCAATCGCACGGACCTGCGCGCCGAATACCTGGATCCCTTCGCCGGCATCGAGAAGATCCGCCTGCGCGGCGGCTTGACCGACTACCAGCACCAGGAGATCGAGGGCGGCGAGGTCGGCACCACCTTCAAGAACCGTGGCTACGACCTGCGCCTGGAGGCGCAGCACAAGCCCGTCGCCGGCTGGCGCGGCGTGGTGGGCATGCAGACGTCCTACAGCGATTTCCGCGCGGACGGCGAGGAAGCCTTCCTGCCGCGCAGCAAGACGCGCGCCAACGGCATCTTCCTGCTGGAGGAATACAAGCTGGCCGACTGGCGCTTCGAGCTGGGCGCGCGCCAGGACTGGCAGACGGTCTCGCCCCAGGGCGGCGCGCCGCGCAGCAGCCTGTCGGGCACCTCGCTGTCGGCGGCAGCCATCTGGAACTTCGCGCCGGAGTATTCGGCGGCATTGTCGCTGTCGCGCTCGCAGCGCCTGCCGACCGCGCAGGAGCTTTACGCCAAGGGCGTGCACCTGGCCACCAACACCTATGAGATCGGCAACGCCGGCCTGGGCCGCGAGACCTCGCACAACATCGACCTGACGCTGCGCAAGCACTCGGGCGCAACCACTTTCAGCGCCAGCGTGTTCCACAACCGCGTGAAGAACTACATCTACGCCAACACGCTGGACCGCTACGAGGACTTCCGCCTGATCGAGTACACCCAGCGCGACGCCGAGTTCACCGGCGTGGAAGGCGAGCTGCGGCATCAGTTCACGCCCGTGTTCTCGGCCGCCGTCTTCGGCGACTACGTGCGCGGCAAGCTGACCGGCGGCGACGGCAACCTGCCGCGCATCCCGGCGGCGCGCGCCGGCCTGCGCGGCAACTTCAAGTGGCAGCAGTGGTCGGCCGGCGTCGAGTACGCGCGCGTGTTCTCGCAGAAGGACATCGCCGCCTACGAGAACAGCACGCCCGGCTACAACCTGGTCAACGCCGTCGTGGCCTATCGCGGCAATTACGGCTCGACCGGCTACGAGGTCTACCTGCGCGGCACCAACCTGCTGAACAGGCTGGCCTACAACCATGCCTCGTTCATCTCCTCGGTGGCGCCGCTGCCTGGCCGCAGCGTGCTGCTGGGCATGCGCCTGACGTACTAGTCGTGGCAGGAGGGCGGGGCGGCGGCCCTGTGCTATGTTCGCGGGGTGCCGCCACCGGGCGGCGCCACGCAGCGCAGGAGCCCGCCATGCTGAAGTTCGCCGCCAACCTGTCCATGATGTACACGGAACATGCGTTCCTGGACCGCTATGCGGCGGCCGCCGCCGATGGTTTTGCTGGCGTGGAATGCATGTCGCCGTATGAAGCGCCGGCGGCCTTCGTGCGCGAGCGCCTGGACGCGGCGGGGCTGCGCCAGGTGCTGATCAACACGCCGGTCGGCGCCGCGGCGCGCGGCGATCGAGGCCTGGCCGCGCTGCCCGGCCGGCAAGACGAGTTTCGCGCTGGCCTGGAGCAGGCGCTGGCCTATGCCGACGCGCTGGCCTGCCCGCAGGTGCATGTGATGGCCGGGCTGGCGCCCGACGGCGCGCCGCGCGCCGCGCTGCTGGACTGCTACCGCGAGAACCTGGCCTGGGCCGCGTCGCAGGCGCGTGCGTGTAATGTCACGCTGCTGATCGAGCCCATCAATACCCGTGACATTCCCGGCTACATCCTCAACCGTCAGGACGAGGCCCATGCCGTGGTCGAGTCGGTCAACGCGCCCAACCTCAAGGTGCAGATGGATCTGTACCACTGCCAGATCGTCGAGGGCGACGTCAGCGCCAAGCTGCGGCGCTACCTGCCCACCGGCCGCGTCGGGCATCTGCAGATCGCCGGCGTGCCGCTGCGGCACGAGCCCGACCAGGGCGAACTGAACTATTCCTGGATCTATGCGCTGCTGCGCGAGCTGGACTATCGCGGCTGGATCGGCTGCGAATACCGGCCGGCCGGCGCCACGTCGGATGGCCTGGGCTGGCTGGCCGCCGCCCGCGCGTGAGCGCGCCGGATCGGAGCCCCGGACATTCGAACCCGTGCGTGATCGCGAGACGGTTGGCGCACGCTTGCGTTGCCCGGCCCTGGCGTGCCAACATAATTAATATGTTAATTAAATACGGTCCAAGCAGGCCGTAAAACGGGATAAGGAGACAGTCCCCATGTTCACAGGCATTTTCCGCCGCCTGCCGCGCGCGGCCTTGCTGGCCGCTGCCCTGGCGGCATCCGTGGCCGCCGTCCGGCCCGCGTCGGCGGCCGAATTCCCCGATCATCCGATCCGCTGGCTGGTGCCCTTCAGCGCTGGCGGCGGCAGCGACATCGCCACGCGCATCGTGGCCCGGCACGTGGCCGACGCGCTGGGCCAGCCGGTGGTGGTCGAGAACCGTCCCGGCGCGGCCACCATCGTCGCCGCCCAGGAAACCGCGCGCGCCGCGCCCGACGGCTACACGCTGATGACGGCCGGCATGAGCACGCTGGCCCTGAATCCCTGGCTCTACCGCAAGCTGCCATACGACCCGCAGAAGAACCTGGCGCCGGTGTCCACGCTGGTGGACCTGCCCATCGTGCTGGTGGTGTCGCCGGACTCGAACCTGCATACGCTGGCCGACGTCATCGCTTACCTGAAGAGCGACAAGGCGCCCAGCTACGCCTCGCTGGGCGTGGGCAGCCCGCACCATCTGGCGATGGAGCTGTTCCTGGAAACGGTGAAGGGCAAGGCCACCGCCATCCCCTACAAGGGCACGCCGCCGGCCTTGCAGGACGTGGCCTCGGGCGTGGTGCCCTTGATGATGGCCGATCTGGCCGCCGCGCGGCCGCTGATCCAGGGCGGCAAGCTGCGCCCCATCGCCGTGCCGGCGGCGCGGCGCTCGGACCAGTTGCCTGACGTGCCGACCTTCGCGCAGGCCGGCGGTCCGGCTTTCGAGGCCGCCGCCTGGCAGGGCGTGGTGGCGCCGGCCGGCACGCCCGAGCCGGTGATCAGGAAGCTGAGCCAGGCGATCGAACAGGCGCTGCGCGCGCCCGAGGTGGTCAAGCAGCTGAAGCTGCAAGGCATGGAACCGACCGGCAGCACGCCGGAAGCGTTCAGCGCCTATGCGCGGCAGGAGCACGAGCGCTGGGGCGCGGTGATCCGGAGCAAGGGCATCACCGCCGATTGATACGCCTGCATCATCCGCGTCTCAGTCCGGCGCGGGGGCGGGCGGCGCGCGGCGTCTGGCGGTGGCGGCGCAGCCCGCCGACGCGATCACGATGCCGCCGATGGCCAGCCACTGGTTGCCCGACAGCTGCTCGTTCAGCACCACCACGCCGGCCAGCGCGCCCATGGCCGGCTCCATGCTGAGCAGCACGCCGAAGGTCTTGTTCGGCAGGCGCTTGAGCGCCACCATCTCCAGCGAATACGGCAGCGCGCTGGACAGCACGCCCACCGCGATGCCGGCCAGGATCAGCGACGGATCCAGCAACGCCGTGCCGGCATGGGCGGCGCCCACCGGCAGCGCCACCAGGGCCGCCGCCGTCAGGCCCAGCGAGGTCGCCTGACCGCCGTGGATATGGCCGGCGCGCTTGCCGAAGATGATGTACAGCGCCCACAGCACCGCCGCGCCCAGCGCATAGGCCAGTCCGACGGGATCCAGGTCGTGCACCGATTGGCCGGTCGGGATCAGCAACAGCAGCCCGGCCGCCGCGCAGGCGATCCAGAGGAAGTCGATGGCGCGGCGCGACGAGAACACCGCCAGCGCCAGCGGCCCGGTGAACTCGATGGCGATGGCGATCCCCAGCGGCAGCGTGCGCAGCGCCATGTAGAACATCAGGTTCAGGCAGGCCAGCGTGACGCCGTACAGCGCGATCTTCAGCGCGTTGGCGCGGCTCAGCGGAAAGCGCCACGGACGCCAGATGGCCAGCAGGATCAGCGCGCCGATCACGATGCGATAGGCCGTCGTGCCCTGCGCGCCCACCATCGGGAACAGCGATTTGGCGAACGAGGTGCCGATGCACAGGGACGCCATCGCCGCCATCAGCGACAGGACGGGAACCAGCGTGGAGGAGGAGGTATCGCCTCCGGTGTTCAGGGTAGCGGTGCTCATGGTTGCGTGTAGCAGGTAGGGGCCGGGCGCGGAAGACAGGGAATCAAGGACTCAGGGCGCGGTCGTGGAGTAAAGCACATATGCCGCCAGGCCCAGCATGATGGCGCCCAGCAGTCCCTGCTGCGCGCGCAGGAACCAGGAGTTGCGCCCCACCCAGCCGCGGATGCGCGAGGCGCCGTAGGCGAAGCAGCTGCCGTAGGGCAGGCTCAGGATCTTCATGGTGACGCCCAGCACCAGCATCTGCGACCAGACCGGCCCCTGCTCGGGCGAGGTGAACTGCGGCAGGAAGGCGATCATGAACAGCAGCACCTTGGGATTGAGCAGGTTGGTCACGAAGCCCTGCCAGAAGGCGTCACGCGCATCGCCGGGCCGGGCCGCGAGCGAGACCTCGGCGTCGCGCGCGCAGCGCAGGATGGCCTTGATGCCCAGGTAGGCCAGGTACAGGCCGCCAGCCGCCTTCACGCCCAGGAACAGCCGGGGCGAGGCTTGCAGCACCGAGGCCAGGCCCAACACCACTGCCGGTACTTGAACGAAACCGGCCGCCACGTTGCCCAGCACGCTGAGAAAGGCCGGGCGAAAGCCCTGGGTCATGCCACGGGACAGGGTCAGCGCCATGTCGGGCCCGGGCGTGAGCTTGAGCGCCGCGTCGGCGGCGAGGAACAACAGGAACAACTGGAGCGAAGGCATGGGATTCTGGCGCGGCAGGCCCGCGGCGCGCGGACGGCAAGAATCACAGTGTAAGCAAGGCGGCTGATTTTTTTCTGCGCTACACGGGGCAGAAATGGAGTTTTCCGTCGAAAGCAGGGGTGCTGGACGCAGCAGAGGCGCTGGGTGCGTTTAGAATCGTCGCACGGGCCCGCCGGCCTGCATCCGCGACCGCATACGCTCCGCCTCACGCCGCCATGGAACTCGACGATTTCGACCGCCTCATCCTGCAAAGCATGCAGGAAGACAACCAGCGCACCAGCCAGGAAGTGGCCGAACGCGTGAACCTGTCGCCCGTGTCCTGCCTGCGCCGCATGAAGCGGCTGCGCGACGCCGGCGTGGTCGCCGCCGACGTGTCGGTGGTCGATCCGGCCGCCGTGGGGCGCGGCATCATGATGGTGGTGCTGGTGTCGCTGGAGAGCGAGCGCGCCGACAAGCTTGGCAAGTTCAAGCGCGCCATGACCGAGGCGCCGGAAGTCATGCAGTGCATGTCGGTCACGGGCGAGGTGGACTTCGTGCTGACGCTGACCATGCGCGACATGCTGGAGTACGAGTCCTTCGCGCAGAAGCACTTCTGGGGCGATCCCAATGTGAAGCGCTTCTCGACGCTGGTGGTGATGAACCGCGTCAAGCACGGTCTGGCGGTGCCGATGGATATCTGAGGCGCCGCGCGCCCGGACTGGCGTCGCATGATGGCTGAGGCGGGTGTTTCCGACTGCACTTGCTTGAGCGATTCGCCGCGATAGGGGGCGGCCGCCCGGCGTTCCCGTCTCTGGCGGGCTCGCTTTATCTTCAAAAAATATCAATCTAATTAATATTGATTCATCAATTCGCGATTCCTAGAATCTTCCCATGGCTCACCGCCGCCTTGGGGTAGACATGGACAGCGAAAAAAACACGACGCCGCGACAGCTAACCGTCCGCATCTCACGCGGCGCCGGCGATGGCGAATTCACGGTCTATTCGGTGCCGTGGCGCGACAACCAGACCGTGCTGGACGTGGTCACCGAAGTCCAGCGCACGCTGGAACCCGGTCTGTCCTATCGCTACGCCTGTCGCGTGGGCGTGTGCGGTTCCTGTGCGATGACCGTCAATGGCAAGCCGCGCTGGACCTGTCGCACGCACGTGAGCCGGGTCGAGGAAGACGGCGTGATCGTCATCGAGCCGCTGCGCAACATGCCGCGCATCAAGGACCTGGTGGTCGACATGCGCGAGTTCTTCCAGAAATGGAAGCGCGCCGGCAACACCTTCGTGGGCACGGCAACGCGCCACGATCCGCCGGCGATGGTGTCGCCGCAGAGCAAGAAGCGCAAGCAGGCCGACGCCGCCATCGAATGCATCAACTGCGGCGTGTGCTACGCGGCCTGTGACGTGGTGTCCTGGGACCCGGAGTATCTCGGGCCGGCGGCGCTGAACCGCGCCTGGACGCTGTACAACGACGAACGCCATGCCGATCCCAAGGACGTGTTGCGCCAGGCGACCTCGGGCAGCGGCTGCAATTCCTGTCACACGCAGGGCAGCTGCATGAAGCACTGTCCGGTCGACCTCAGCCCGACCGGCAGCATCGCCGGCCTGAAGCGCAGCTCGCTGATCAACCTGCTCAAGGGGGGCTGACATGGAGGCCCGCCTGTTCGCGCTCCAACGCCTTACGGCGATGGCCATGGCGCCTTTCGTTCTCGTGCATCTGGGACTCATCATCTACGCCGTGCGCGGCGGCCTGAGCGCCGGCGCCGTGCTGTCGCGTACCCAGGGCAGCTGGGCCTGGATCCTGTTCTACGGGCTGTTCGTGGCCTGCGTCGCCATCCACGTGCCCATCGGCCTGCGCAACATCCTGGTCGAATGGCTGCGGCTGGGCCGGCGCGCGTCCTCCTGTATCGGGCTGGCCTTCGGCATCATGATCCTGTTCCTGGGCCTGCGCGCGGTGGCCGCCGTGGGAGGGCTGCTGCAATGAAGTCCGCGCGCAATCACCAGGCGTACTGGGCCTTCCTGGGCCATCGCCTGTCCGGCCTGGCGCTGGCGCTGTTCCTGCCGGTGCATTTCTACGTGCTCGGCATGGCGCTGGACGAGGCCCGTTTCGACCGCTTCCTGAAGCTGTCCGACATGCCGGCGATGAAGGTCGGCGAATGGGGGCTGGTCCTGCTGCTGGCGTTGCACCTGTGTTTCGGCCTGCGCCTGCTGGCGCTGGAACTGTTGCCCTGGCGTTCGACGCGCAATGCCCGCAACGGCTGGATAGGCTGGGGCTTCGCCGTGTCGATGGCGATCGGCCTGGTGTTCATCGCTGGAGTCATCTGAGATGCAGATCGAACAACACAAGACCGACATCCTGATACTGGGCACCGGCGGCGCCGGCCTGTTCGCGGCGCTGCACGCGAAGAAGGCGAATCCGGACCTGCGCGTGACCGTGACGGTGAAGGGGCTGCTGGGCAAGTGCGGCTGTACCCGCATGGTGCAGGGCGGCTACAACGTCGCGCTGTCCGCCGGCGATTCGGTGGAGCGGCATTTCATGGACACCATCGAAGGCGGCAAGTGGCTGCCACGGCAGGACCTGGCCTGGCGCCTGGTCGAGGGCGCGGTCGAACGCGTGCGCGAGCTGGAAAACGAGATCGGCTGCTTCTTCGACCGCAATCCCGACGGCTCGCTGCATTCCAAGGCCTTCGCCGGCCAGAGCTTCGACCGCACCGTGCACAAGGCCGATCTGACCGGCATCGAAATCATCAACCGGCTGATGGAGCAGGTGCGTGCGGTGGATGTCGAAGAACTGGAGGAGCACCGCGCCATCGAGCTGATTCCCGCCGCCGATGGCTCGGGCATCGCCGGCGTGCTGTTCATCGACATGCGCACGGGCGGCTACCGGCTGATCCAGGCCAAGGCCGTGCTGCTGGCCACCGGCGCCGGGCCGACGATGTATCGCTATCACACGCCGTCCGGCGACAAGACCTGCGACGGCCTGGCCATGGCGCTGCGCTACGGCCTGTCGCTGCGCGACATGGAGATGGTGCAGTTCCATCCGACGGGCCTGCTGGGCGGCCCCGACACCCGCATGACGGGCACGGTGCTGGAAGAAGGACTGCGCGGCGCCGGCGGCTATCTGCTCAATGGCGACGGCGAGCGCTTCATGGCCAACTACGACAAGCGCGGCGAACGCGCCACGCGCGACGTGGTCAGCCGGGGCATCTACGCGGAAATGCGCGCCGGACGCACCGGTCCCATGGGCGGCGTGTACATCCAGATGAGCCACCTGGGTCCGGAGAAAGTCGCCAGGACCTTCCCCGGCATGGTCAACCGCTGCAAGGACTGCGGCTTCGACCTGGCGGGCGGCAAGGTCGAGGTGGTGCCGACCGCGCACTATCTGATGGGCGGCGTGGAGTTCAACGTCGACGGCTCGACCGCGTCGCCGGGGCTGTACGCGGCGGGCGAGGACTGCGGCGGCGTGCATGGCGCCAACCGGCTCGGCGGCAATGGCGTGGCGAACTCCACCGTGTTCGGCGGCATCGCCGGCGATTCGATGGCCGCGCACGTGGCCGCGAACGGCCGCTGGCGCGATCCGGATCCGCGCGCCATCGCGCGCGGCTTCGAGCGCGCGGAATACCCTTTTTCGAAGCCGGCCGGCCGCATCCATGAATTGCGCGACCAGCTGGCGCGGACCATGTGGGACGACGTCGGCGTGCTGCGCCAGCGCGCCGCGATGGAGCGCGGCCTGGACGCCGTGGAGGCCCACCATGCCGCGCTGCGCGGCATCGGCGTGGCCGATGGCGACCGCCGCTATAACCTGACCTGGCACGACTGGCTCAACCTGGAAAGCCTGGTCGATATCTCCAGGGTCATCACCGTGTCGGCGCTGGCGCGCGAGAACAGCCGCGGCGCGCACTTCCGCGAGGACTTCCCGGAACCGGGCGATCTGCACGCCAGCCGCTACACGCGCGTCAGCGCGCCGGACGGCGATCTGCGGCTGGACATGGTTCCGGTTTCCTTCGACATCGTTCAACCCGGCCAGTCGCTGATCGACGGCGAAGCCGGCACTCCCCAGGCATAAGGCGCGCACCATGCAGATACCGATAAACAAGATCGAGGAGGCCGCGCTGGAGATCATGCGCCGCGCGGCGATCGAGATCCCGGATGATTACAAACAGGGCATCCTGGAGCTGCGCAAGACCGAGACCGGCAAGCTGCCGCGCTTCGTGATTCACGCCATGGTCGAGAACTGGGAGGCGGCGGACCAGGACCGCCGCCCCATGTGCGCGGACACGGGCCTGCCGCGCTACTACGTGAAGGTCGGCAACCATGCCTCGGTCGAGTCGGGTTTCGTCGCCATCGAGCGCGCGCTGCGCCACGCCACCGCCGAAGGCACGGTGTCGATCCCGCTGCGGCCCAACCGCGTCCATCCGCTCTGGCGCACCGATCACAACAACAACGTGGGCTTGAACGCGCCGGAGGTGGAATGGTCCTTCGAGCCCGACGCCGACTGGATCGACATCACCACCGTGCACAAGGGCGGACTGTTCGGCACCGACTACCGCATGCTGTTTCCGGGCGACGGCATCGACGGCATCAAGCGCTTCGTGCTGGACACGCTGATCGCCTTCGGCAAGCGCGGCCTGGCCTGTCAGCCGGCCATCGTCGGCATCGGCCTGGGCGGCTCCAAGGACACCTGCATGCAGCTGGGCAAGCAGGCCGCCTGCCTGCGCACCGTGGGCGACCGCAATCCGGATCCCAGGGTCGCCGAGCTGGAACTGGAATTGATGAAGCTGGGCAACGCCATCGGCATGGGCGCGATGGGTTTCGTCGGCTCGGGCATGGTGGTCGATTGCCATATCGAATGCGGCTACACGCATACCGGCGGCATGCCGATCAGCCTGCATACGTTCTGCCTGTCGTCGCGCCGCGCCACCGCGCGCATCCACGCCGACGGCCGCATCGAATATCGAACCGATCCGCAATGGTTCACCCCCTATCTGCGCCGGGAGACGGTCGAATGGTAAGCAAGGACGATGACATCAAGGTCTTCCACCTGGACCTGCCGGCCCGGACCGAGGACATCGCCCGGCTGGAGCTGGGCTCGGCCGTGTACCTGAACGGCCTGGTCTACACGGCGCGCGAGGGCGTCTACAAGAAGGTGCTGGACGAAGGGCTGGCGCCGCCGGTGGACCTGCGCGCGCTCAGCAACGTGAACTTCCACTGCTCGCCGGCCGCCGCGCCGGACGGGCAGGGCGGCTACCGGGTCGGCGCCGTCACGGCCACGGCCTCGTTCCGCTTTTCCAAATGGATTCCGCGCTGGCTGGAGGAAACCGGCTGCCGCATCCTGATCGGCAAGGGCGGCATGCCGGCGGACGACTACAAGCGGGTGCTGGCGCCCGGCGGCGCGATCTACCTGACGACGGTGGGCTACGGCACCGGCGCGCTGCTGGGGCGCGGCATCAAGCGCGTGCGCGAGGTGCACTGGCTGGACGAGCTGGGCATCGCGCAGGCGATGTGGCTGTTCGATGTCGAGAATTTCGGCCCCTTCATCGTGGAAAGCGATCTGGCAGGGAACTCCCTGTTCGCGCAGCACGCCGAGACGATCAACGCGGGCATCGAACGGCTCTACGCCGGGCTGAAGCCGCCCGCGCTGCATCGCTACGGCGAAACCGACGACCGCAAGGACGAAGTGATGTAGCGGCCGCCGGCTGGCGCCAGGCCGTCAACACATGGATAGGGAAGACACGGCAATGATCATCGATTTCCGCCTGAGGCCGCCCGTCGGCGGTTTCCTCGACACGCTGATGTACTCGGCCGGCGCGCGGCGCGACGGCTTCACGCGCACCGTGGGCTTCACGCCCTCGCCGGCCGCGCAGCAGCAGTCCATGGACCTGCTGCTGGGGGAAATGGAGGCCGCCGGCGTCGACGCCGGCGTGGTCGTGGGCCGATTGGCCGGCGTGCTGGGCAGCGTGCCGAACGAGGACGTGCGCCAGATCGTGGCCGCGCATCCGGGCCGCTTCATCGGCGCGGCCTCGATCGACCCGACCGACCGCCGGCGGGCCTGCCGGACCATCGACCAGGCGCTGGCGGACGGCTTCAGGCTGATCAATATCGAGCCGGGTTCCTACCCCGTGCCGATGCACGCCGACGACCGGCGGCTGTATCCGATCTATGGCCACTGCGAGGACGTGGGCGTGCCCGTCATCATGATGGTCGGCGGCACGGCCGGGCCCGACCTGAGCTATTCGGACCCGATCCGCACCGACCGGGTGCTGGCCGATTTCCCGACCCTGAACGTGGTGGTCGCGCATGGCGGCTGGCCCTGGGTCAACGAGATCCTGCACCTGGGCTTCCGACGCCAGAACCTGTGGCTGTCGCCCGATATGTACTTCTCGCGCATGCCGGGCTGGGAGGAATACGTGAAGGCGGCCGATGGCTTCCTGTCGGACCGGATGCTCTATGCCAGTTCCTTCCCGTTCTGTCCGGTGCGGGAATACAAGTCGTGGTTCGAAAGCCTGCCGATCAGGGAAGAGAACCTGAGGAAGATAATGGGCGGCAATGCGTGCAGGCTGCTGGGCATCCCGGCGCGGAACCCATAGACTGTCGCCCACCCCGTGTCGCCCACCCCGCCCTGAACCAAGGCCCGCATGATGGATATCCGGACGCTCTACACCCTGATCGCGATCGCCGACTGCGGCAGCTTCGCCGAGGCCGGCAATCGCATCGGCCTGTCGTTGTCGGCCGTCAGCATGCAGGTGCGGGCGCTGGAAGAGGAACTGGAGATCGCGATCTTCGACCGCAGCCGCCGTCCGCCGGTCCTGACCGACGCCGGGCTGGCGCTGGTGCACCGCGCGCGCGACCTGATCGCGCACTGGGAAAGCATGAGCGCGGCGCTGAAGAAGGGCACCGGCGCGGGCCTGCTCAAGCTGGGCAGCGTGCATACCTGCGCCTCCGGCGTACTGCCGCTGGCGCTGCGCCATCTGCAGAAGCAGGGCCATGGCCTGGAGGTTCACGTCACCACGGGTCTCACGCACGACCTGGAACGCGCGGTGCACCACCGGCAGCTGGACGTGGCCATCGTGACCGAGCCCGAGGTGCCGCGATCGGACCTGGATTTCCTGCCCTTCGTCGATGAGCAGCTGGTCGTCATCGCCCACCGCTCGGTCAAGGGCGCGAGCGACCAGGAGGTGCTGGAGCAGACGCCCTACGTGCGCTTCAATCGCCTGGCGCGCGTCGGCCACCTGGTGCAGGAGGAGATCCTGCGGCGCCAGATCGTGGTGCGCTCGACCATGGAGATCGACAACCTGGAAGGCGTGGTGGCCATGGTCGCCAATGGCCTGGGCGCCTCGGTGGTGCCGGCCCGGGGCGTGAAGAACGAGTTCCCCGCCACCATCCGCGTGATTCCCTTTGGCTCGCCGACGGTGACCCGACGGCTGGGCATCCTGGTTCCCAAGGAGAACCCGAGGTCTCATCTTTCGCGCCTGCTGCTCGAGGCGCTGAAGTCGGTTTGCGCCGACAGCCAAGAAAAAGAACGGGCCGGCTCGCGCTAGGCAACCGTCGCATTCCACGTAACTTCCTCCGGTATACGTCGGGCCGATCGGCCCGAGGGAGAGCTGTTGCCTCAAGAAACGCTGTTGCCTGTAAAAACGCCCGCCGGCACGCACCGGAGGGCTCCCGGGTCCGGGAATCCAAGGAGACTGACATGCCGCACATGGTTCACCCCCAACACCGCAGGCGTTTCGCCAGGACGCTCGCCTGTGCCTTGATGCTGACGCCGCTGCTCGCGACGCCGGCGCGCGCGCAATGGCCCGACGACCGGGTCGTCCGCATCGTCGTGCCCTTCGCGGCCGGCGGCGCGACGGACTTCCTGGGGCGGGCGCTGGCGTCCGAGCTGGGCAAGCGCCTGAAGCAGAACGTGATCGTCGAGAACCGCGCCGGCGCCGGCGGCAGCGTGGGTGCGCAGGCGGTGGCCCTGTCGCCCGCCGACGGCTATACCCTGCTGCTGGCATCGGGCAGCATGTTCACCGTCAACCAGTTTATCTACGGCAAGCTGCCGTATTCGCTGGACAACTTCAGCCTGGTCGGCAAGGTGGCCAGCGGGCCCATGGTCGTGACGGTGAACGCCGGCCTGCCGGTGAAGAACATCCGGGAGCTGATCGCCTATGCCCAGGCGCGGCCGGGCAAGCTCAACTTCTCTTCTGCCGGCGTGGGCAGCCAGACGCACATGGCGGGCGAGGCCTTCAGCGACGCGGCGGGCGTCAAGCTGGTGCACGTACCCTACAAGGGCGAAGGGCCGGCCTATTCGGACCTGATGGCGGGCGTGGTGGAAGTGGCCGTCGCCAACATCAATGCCATCACTCCCTTGCTCAAGGGCGACCGTCTGCGCGCGCTGGCCGTCACGGGCAAGGAGCGCTCGCCGCTGCTGCCGGATGTGCCCACCGTGGCCGAGGCGGGCGTGCCCGGCTTCGAATATACCGGCTGGTTCGCGCTGATGACGCCGGCGGGCACGCCTCAGCCCATCGTGGACCGGCTGCTGGCCGATCTCAAGACAGCCGTGGAGCAGCCCGGCATGAAGCGTTACTTCGAGGAGCAGGGCATGTCCGCTGCGGTGAGGCCGCCCGGTCCGCTCAAGGAGGAGATCGTGCAGGAGTCGGCCCGCTGGCAGGCGCTGGTCCGGAAAAAGCAGATCACGGCGAACTGAAACGCCGCGCGCCGTCCCGATGGCTGGCGCGCGTCATTCCCTTTGACTTTCATGTAGGCAGATCGCGACATGCCCGCCGACCTCATCGCCCTGGCCGCGCCCGTCGTCTTCACCGCGTATGTGGTGTTCGGCATGACGGGATTCGGCGCCGCCATGGTCGCGGTGCCCATCCTGGCGCAGTTCATGCCCTTGTCCTTCGCCGTGCCGCTGGTCGTGCTGTTCGACCTGGCCTGCACGGCGCTGGTTGGCGGCCGGAACTGGCGGCAGGTGTCGCGGGCGGAGCTGGCGCGGCTGTTTCCCTGGATGCTGCTGGGCATCTTCCTGGGCGTGACGCTGCTACGCAATGCCGGTGCGCGCTGGCCGCTGATCGTGCTGGGCTGTTTCGTGCTGACGGTCTGCGCGCGCGGCCTGCGTGGTGGCCGGGGCGCCAGCCAGGAGCCGCTGCCCACGCCCTGGGCGCTGCCGTTCGGCATGTTCGGCGGCGTGTTCAGCGCGCTGTTCGGCACGGGCGGGCCGATCTACACCATCTACCTGTCGCGCCGCATCGCCGCGCTGGACGCGTTCCGCGCCACGATTTCGGTCGTCATCCTGGCCAGCGGCGTCGTCCGCGCCGGGGCCTTCGCCGCTGCCGGGCTGTATACGCAGCCGGCCATGCTGAAGAGCGCTGCCTTGCTGCTGCTCGTGGCGCTGGCCGGGCTGTACGCCGGATCGCGCCTCAGGACGCGGGTGGCGCCGGCCCGCTTGCAGCGGTTCATCTTCCTGCTGCTGGCGGTGGCTGGCGCGGGGGCGATCTATCGCGGGTGGATGTCGCCGGCGTGATGGCGCTGGCATGGCGCGGTCGCCGCGTCCGGCATGCCGTCATGTCCGTGGTTTGGGGCACGGGCGGCGGCATCGCGCCGCCCGTGCACGAGGCCTACTTCGCCGTCGGCATGGCGAACTCCGCGCCCTTGGCGATGCTCTCGGGCCAGCGCTGCATGATGGACTTCTGCTTGGTGTAGAAGCGCACGCCTTCCTCGCCATAGGCGTGCATGTCGCCGAACAGCGAGCGCTTCCAGCCGCCGAAGCCGTGCCAGGCCATGGGCACCGGGATCGGCACGTTGATGCCCACCATGCCGACCTGGATGCGGCGGCCGAATTCGCGCGCCACGTTGCCGTCGCGGGTGAAGCAGGCCACGCCGTTGCCGAATTCGTGCGCGTTGATGAGATCGACGGCCGCCTTCAGGTCCGGCACCCGCACGCAGCCCAGCACCGGGCCGAAGATCTCTTCCTTGTAGATGCGCATGTCGGGCGTGACATGGTCGAACAGCGTGCCGCCCAGCCAGAAGCCGTCGTCGCAGCCCGCGCCGGCCTGCGCGCCGCGAAAGCCGCGGCCGTCCACCAGCAGCCTGGCGCCTTCCTGCTCGCCCAGCGCGATGTAGCCGCTGATGCGCTCATGGGCGGCGCGGGTGACGATGGGGCCCATCTCGGCGTCCAGGTTCTCGCCGTCCAGCACCTTCAGCGCCTTGGTGCGCTCGATCAGCTTGGGCAGGCAGCGCTCGGCCGCGTCGCCCACCAGCACGGCCACGCTGATGGCCATGCAGCGCTCGCCGGCCGAGCCGTAGCCGGCGCCGATCAGCGCGTCCACGGCCTGGTCGATGTCGGCGTCGGGCATCACCACCATGTGGTTCTTGGCGCCGCCCAGGGCCTGCACGCGCTTGCCGAGGCGGGCGCCGGTTTCGTAGATGTAATTGGCGATCGGGGTGGAGCCGACGAAGCTCAGTGCCTTCACGTCGGGATGCTCCAGCAGCGCGTCGACGGCCGTCTTGTCGCCCTGCACCACGTTGAAGACGCCGTCCGGCAGGCCGGCTTCCTTCAGCAGTTCGGCGATGCGCAGCGACGGGCTGGGGTCGATGGGGCTGGGCTTGAGCACGAAGGTGTTGCCGGCGGCGATGGCGACGGGGATCATCCACATCGGCACCATCACCGGGAAGTTGAAGGGCGTGATGCCGGCCACCACGCCCAGCGGCTGGCGCATGGTCCAATTGTCGATGCCGGTGGAGACCTGTTCGGTGTAGTCTCCCTTGAGCAGCTGGGGAATGCCGCAGGCGAACTCGACGATATCGATGCCGCGCGACACTTCGCCCTGCGCGTCGGTAAAGACCTTGCCGTGTTCGGCGGTGATCAGGTGGGCCAGTTCGTCGCGGTGACGGTTCAGCAGCTCCAGGAACTTGAACATGACGCGGGCGCGGCGGATCGGCGGCGTGTCCGCCCAGGCGGGGAAGGCGGCCTGGGCGCTGGCGACGGCGCGGGCCACCTCGTCCGGCGTGGCCAGGGCGACGTGGCGGGCGACGGCGCCGGTGGCGGGGTTGTAGACCGGCTGGCGGGCGCCTTGCCCGGGCACGGTCTGGCCGCCGATGTAGTGGCCGACGATGCTTGCGTTCATGCTGTGCTCCTGGAGTTGGGGAATGGCTGGACCAGCCCGCAATGTCGCTGAACGCGTCGCGGCCGTCGAGACCGATACGCTGGAATCAGTGTTTGGAATTCTGCACAACGGAATGCGCATGGAACGAGCAAGACGATTGGAAGACCTGTGGTCGCACATCCACTGCCTGGGCATCCTGGCCGAGACCGGCAGCTTCACGGCGGCCGCCCTGCGTCTGCAGCTCAGCAAGGCCTCGGTCAGCCAGCGCATCGCCGAGCTGGAAAAGGCCGTCGGGCTGCCGCTGGTGCGGCGCACCACGCGCGGCGTCAGCCTGACAGAGGCGGGCGCGCACCTGGTCGAGCAGACCGCCGCCGCGTTCCAGCGCATCGAGGCGGGCTACTCGGCCGTGAAGGACCTGTCGGCCGGGCCCCGGGGCGTGCTGGCCATGACGGCGCCGGTGGCGCTGGGGCGGCAGGTCATCGCGCCGCTGATTCCGGCGTTCCTCAAGCGCTACCCGGACGTGCAGATCCAGCTGGACCTGAGCGACCGACTGGCCGCGCTGGCCACCGAGGGTTTCGACCTGGCGATCCGGCACGTGGCCGAGGTGCCCGACACGCATGTGGCTTCGCTGATCGGCGAGATACGTTCGGTGCTGGTCGCCACGCCTCGGTACCTGGCCGAGCACGGCACGCCCGCCGTGCCGGCGGATCTGGAGCGGCACGACTGCATCCATTACCTGCGGCGCTCGGGCGCGGCGGCCTGGGCGTTCCGGCGTCCGGGGGCGGACGAGCGCGTGCAGGTGCCGGTCCGGGGCAGCTTCGCGGCCAACAACAGCGAGGTATTGCGAGAGGCCGCATTGGGTTCCGTCGGCATCGCGCTGCTGCCCGATTTCAGCGCGGGTCCGGCGCTGCGCGACGGGACATTGGTCGAGGTGCTGGGCGATTGGCGGGTGGAAGGCGACTTCGCCGACCGGCTGTACGCGGTCAGGCCCTATACGCCGCATGTGCCGCGCGTGGTGTCCTTGTTCGTCGAGCATGTCCGGGAGGCCCTGTCCGCGCCTGAAGCACAGTAGGTCTTTACCATCCCAGTCGGTCGGTCAGCGTCCTGTGATGCGGCCGGGACACGGGCCAGGGCTCGGCGACGCCGCGCAGGCGCAGCTGCCAGTGAAAACCCGCGCCGGCGTGCTTGTCCAGCGCGGCGACATGAGACAGGTTGACGATGGCCGTGCGATGAATGCTGGGAAATGATGCCTGCGGCAATAGCGTGCGCCAGACATGCAGCGGACGCCGGTCGAGCTCGACGCTGCCGTCGTCGATCCAGAGACGCGTCGCGTTGCGCATCGACCGGACCGCGACGATGGCCCGCAGCGGCACGCCCCGGATCCTGCCCGCCCCCGTGTCCAGGTACAGCAACGGCGCTTTCGCGCCGCGATCGGCGACGTCGCGGGCGGGCGCCTGGCTCTGATAGCGCGCGGCGCCAATCAGGCGCGCGCACAAGTCCAGCAGGGCCGCCTCGTCGTCCCGCCACGCGCGTGGCGCCCGCACGGCGTCCAGCGCCAGGCAGGCTCGTAGTCGCCCGGCCTGGAAGATGGGCACGCTGAGCATGCTCTTGACCTGTTGGCGCAGCAGTTCGCGCTTGAATGCGCGCGCGGGGGCGGGCAGCGCAGCGACGTCGTCGATTATCACCGTCCTGCCTGCGAGCAGGTCGCGATGCAGCCAGGCGATGATCGCGACGGGCGTGTCCTGCAGATCCGCGAGATGCGAACCGACGCCGAGCGCGCACCATTCATGGCTGTTGCGGAAACGGAGCAGATCGCCGTCGTACTCGAACATCCGGCAGCGGTCGGCCCGCAGCGTCCGACCCAGATGGGCGATCAGTTCCGTCATGGCCGTCTCGGCGGACAGGCTCGGCAACAGCGTGCCCGCGCGGCTCAGGCATTCTCCGGCGCGCGCATGCGCGGTCTCGCCAGGAAGCCAGCTTCGGTAGCCATTGCCTGCGCGCATGATCGCCGCTCTCGATTTCCATTCAAGGAGCGGATCGACCCGCCACGGCCACAGCATACCCAGCCGGCGGCGGCGCATCCCCGTGTAAATTAAAAATCCTTGTTCGTTCGTCCGTCCAGGATGTTCAGTGGATCGGGGCTGTATTGACGCGCCGGTTCCGTCCTTGCAAGCATGATATCCATGCCGGGCGGGACGCCTTTTCGAGGCCGCCGCATTGGGGGGACATGGCGCTTCGCCATGCCATTTGGCCGGCATAAAGGAATCGCGTCATGAACAGCCGCAACCTTGCCTCGGCGGCCACGGCCGCCTGCCCGCGTCGGCGCAGTCAATTCTCACTTGGGAGCGCTGCGGCGCTGATCACGATGCTGGCAAGCCCATTCTTCGAGCCGCAGGCGCGCGCGCAGACCTATACGGGAAACGACGCGACGGGAGGGCCTTTTTCCAGCGGCAATCAGTCCTTCCGCGACAACAGCGCGTTGAACGCGGCGACCGCCAACGCGGTCAGCGGAGGCCGGCAGACGTTCCAAGAGAGCAGCGTGCTGAACGCCTCGGTTGGCGGCGGCATCAGCGGGGGAGAGCAGGAGTTCTACGACAGCAGCGCGCTGAACGTGACGGCCGCCAATGCGATCGGCGGCGGCGAGCAGACGTTCAGCGATACCAGCATGCTGAATGCCTCGGCGGGCGATGCCATCAGTCGGGGAAATCAGTACTTCTATGGCAGCGCCACGCTGAACGCGACAGCCACCAGCGCGGTCAGCGGCGGTACTCAGGAATTCGCTGCGGATAGCATTCTCAATGCATCGGCGGGCAGGGCCCTGAACGGAGGGGAGCAGTTCTTCAACGGCAGCAGCGTGCTCAATGCCACCGTATCCGGGGCCGTCAGCGGAGGCTTCCAGACCTTTTACGGCACGAGCCAGCTCAATGCCCAGGTTGCCGGCGCCATCAGCGGCGGCACCCAGGATTTCTTCGGCAGCAGCCGTCTCAATGCCTCGGTCGCCGGCGCGGTCGGCGCGGGCGTGAAGTACTTCTCCAACAGCAGCGTGCTGGATGTGCAGAGCGACAACGCGCTGACGAACCGGGTGGACGTGCGTTTCGATCTGTTCGGCGGACCCGCGCCCGGCGGCATACTACGCCTGAACGGTCACAGCACGGTGGTCGGCCGAATCAACAGCGAGGTGACCGGGGCGGGAATCATCACCAATGACGGCGCGGCCGACAGCGTGCTGACGGTCGATTCCTCGCGGCTGGCCAACTCGTCGTTCTCCGGACGCATCCAGGACGGCGGCGCGGGCGCGCTGGGCCTGGTCAAGACGGGCGCGGGCACCTTGCGGCTGAGCGGCGCGAACACCTATCGCGGCGGCACCACGGTCACGGGCGGGATCCTGCAGGTGTCGCGCGATGCCAATCTTGGCGCGGCCAGCGGCGGCCTGACCTTGAACGGCGGCACGCTGGCGACGACGGCCAGTTTCGATTCGGGCCGGACCGTAACGCTGGCGGGCGCCGGGCAGTTCGACGTGGCGGCCAACACCGAGCTTGGTCTGATCGGCGCGATGGCCGGGACGGGCGACCTGATCAAGTCCGGCGCCGGCGCATTGCGGCTCGACCGCGCCGGCAACGCCTATGGCAATACGCGGGTCCTGGCCGGCACGCTGATCGGCAACACGGCTTCGCTCTCGGGCGATATCGGCAATGCCGCCACGGTGGTGTTCAACCAGGCGGCCGATGGCGGTTACGCCGGTGCGATCGGCGGCCTGGGCGGCGTCAATGGACGGATGGTCAAGCAGGGTGGTGGCACGCTGACGCTGACCGGCGCGTCCGCGCTCGACTGGTCGGTGCAGGCCGGCGCGCTGTCCAGCGCGGCCGAGCGGTTCAGCGGCAACGCCGCCATCAGCCCGGGCGCGACGCTCATCCTGGACCAGACCGTGGATGCCACCTATGGCGGCGCGCTGTCGGGCGGGGGCAGCCTGATCAAGCGCGGCGCGGCCGCGCTGATCCAGGCGGGCAACAGCGTGGCCTTCACGGGCAGCACCGTGGTATCGGCTGGATCGTTGATCGTGGGCGCGGACGCGGCGCGCGCCGCTGCCGTGCTGGGCGGTTCGGTGTCGGTGCAGGACGGGGCGCGACTGGGCGGACATGGCACGATCGGTTCAGGCGCTGGTTCGGTCGTGACGGTCGAGCCGGGCGGCACGCTTGCGCCCGGCAATTCGATCGGCACGCTCACGGTCAATGGCGATCTTGTCGTCGCCCGGGGGGGGCGCTATGAGGTCGAGGTCGATCCGGCGGGCAAGGCATCGGATCTTACGCGCGTCACCGGCAAGGCCACGCTCAACGGCGGCTCGGTGGCGCTGGTCGGCAACGCCGGCAGTTATGCGCTGCGTTCGACCTACACGATCCTGACGGCGGACCAGGGCCTGTCGGGCACGTTCGAGGGTGTCGCGTCGCGCTACGCCTTCCTGGATCCGACGCTGAGCTACGACGCGAACAACGCCTATCTGAACCTGACGCGCAACGACGTTTCCTTTGTCGACGCGGCCCGCACGCGCAACCAGGCCGCCGTGGCGCGTGCCATCGAGCGTATCGGGGTCAATGCGGCCAATCCCGTCTATGACGCAGTGGTCCAGCTGCCGACTGCCGCCGCCGCGCGCGGCGCCTTCGATCAGCTGTCCGGCGAGATCCTGGCCAGCGCCAGGACCGCGCTGATCGAGGACAGCCGCCATGTCCGCGAGGCCGTCACGGACCGGCTGCGCGCTGCCTGGGGCGGCGCGGGGGTGTCGACCGAATCGATGACCCTGCACGGGCGGCAGGCAGAGGCGACGCAGGAGGGGCCGGACGGCAAGGCGGTCTGGAGTCGCGGCTTCGGCGCCTGGGGCAGGACAGGCAGCGATGGCAACGCCGCCAGGCTCAATCATTCGACCGGCGGCTTCCTGCTCGGGACCGATGCGCGCCTGTCGCAGCACTGGCGCGCCGGCGCGCTGGCCGGCTACAGCCGGACCCGCTTCGATGTCGGCAATGCCTCGGGATCCAGCGACAACTTCCATCTGGGGCTGTATGGCGGCGCGCAATGGGGCCGGCTGGGCCTGCGCCTGGGCGCGGCTCACACCTGGCATGCGCTGCGCGTGTCGCGTCCGGTGGCGTTCGCCGGGTACGCGGATGCGCTGAAGGCGGACTACCGCGCGGGCACGACCCAGGTCTTCGGGGACCTGGGCTATCGCATCGACACGGCGGTGGCGGCCGTCGAGCCTTTCGTCAGCGCGGCCTATGTGAATCTGCGAACCGGAAGGATCGACGAGCGGGGCGGCGCGGCGGCGCTGCGCGCGCAAGGACAGGATACCGGCGTGGGCTACACGACCCTGGGCTTGCGCGCATCGGGCGCGTTCACGCTGGGCCGCGCGGCCGCGACCGCGCGCGCGTCGGTGGGCTGGCGCCATGCGCTGGGAGATACGACGCCGGCATCGGCACAGCGATTTGCGGGGGGCGACGCGTTCACGGCGGCCGGCGTGCCGATCGCGAGGAATGCTGCGTTGATCGAGGCCGGCATGGATGTGACGCTGGGCCGGGGGACCGCGCTGGGCCTGGCGTATTCGGGGATGATCGGATCATCGGCGCGAGATCATGGCGTCAAGGCCAGTCTTGGCATCCGGTTTTGAAGCCTTCCCATGGGCGGCTACACGCGTGGCGGCTATGAGGTTACGTGCAATGCGGAAACGGTAGCTTATTGGGACAGGGCTTCTTGCGTTTTAGTCTTCTGGAGGAATCGAATGCGGCCTGAAGCGTTTCCGTTTAGGATGCCAATGGCGTATTCAGCCTGGATTCCAGTTCCTCGACAGCGTGCAGCACATCGCCGATGTCGGGTAGCTTTCCGAAAATCATTCCACTCATTGCCAAATAGTCGCGTGCAAGCACTTCGCGCATGGCTGGTGACGTCGCCAAGGTGAAGGTGCCGTGCATCGCTGTATCCAACCCGAGGTCTGCATTGCCAAAGAATAGCCGTGCATGTCGTGCGCAATCGAGCGATAGCTTGCGGTCGGCCTGCCAGGTGGCTGCTTCGGGATGTTGGATCAGGCGGTAGACGTCGTAGTAGTGCCGCGATACGCGTTGTCCTTGCTGGCGTAGTTTCCCTCGGCGGTCATGCCATCGGCGCAAGCCATGCAGGATGATGACCTTGTCCCAGAATGTACGTTCGGGCTTGACGGTCGTAATATTTTTCACGGCCATGTCGAGGTCGGGCAAGTCGTCGGCGACATAGGGGGTTACTGTAGCGGCTTCATGGGGTTCCAACGCTGATTTGGCCCCCGCTTCGATTTTCACCGCCGAGCGGATGTAGTCGTCCGAGGTTGTTGTCACGGCGGGATACCAAAAGAGCAGTGTCTGTTGGTCGGGGTCGTCAGGGTCCGACTCCACGAGGAAACGGCCGGCCGGAATAACCCGCGACGCGATCTCGCGCAGTTGCTCTGTCATGCTGTCGGCAATGTACCGCTGGCAGGCGGCGCGGATGCGGTCGAGGCGAATACGCCGCTGCTTGTTGCTCAGGGTATCGAGGTCCACGGTTTTGATAGGTTCGCCGATGTCCTGGCGAAACACCGTGATGTCGATGTCTTCGGAAAATCGTGAAATCAATCCGAATGCCTTGGATAGCGACGTTCCGCCTTTGAACAGCAGCCGAGGGCCATCTGGTGGTTTGCCGTTGAACAGCGCATCCAGGGTCCAGCAAACCCAGAAGTCCTTTTCGACGTTCTGCACCGCTGTACCCAGACGGGCGGCTGCGGCCAGGAACAGGCCGCGCCGCTCTTCATCGCTCGCCTGGATGACGGTGGCGAAATTCGGGTTCATGTTGCAGTGTCGGGGGGCGCGCTGCGTTTGGCGGAAGAGGGCGGTTGCCGCTCGGATTCACCACCTTGCAGGGAGCAGCCATGCAGCTCGCGGACCAGGGCTTGCATCCACGCCGGCAGCGTGTGAAAGCCAGTCATCAAATCCTGTCGGATTGCGTCTCCATGTGAAGAGTCCTCCAGCAATGTGGACAAACGCTTGAGGATGTGTGGCTTGTCCGCCGGCAAAGTGTCCTTGAGCCAGTGCAATGCCTGCACAACCCGCATGGCCGGGCGGCCGGCCCAATAGAGGCGGCTGGGGGCCGTCAGTTTGAATTGGATCGTAAGCTTGTCGAGCTGGATGCTGCGCCGGCGCGCGTCAGTATGGATGGTGACGCGTGCGGGTACTGCGTCGGTGAGGCCCAGATCGTTCGCGGCGGTCATGCCATCGACCAGCAGGCGTAGCTGGTCGCGGCGGGCGATTGCGTCCACGACCGCGCGATAGTCCGGGGCTGCGACGCTCTTGGTCAAACGGTTGGTCTTGGGGCGGTCATACAGTCCTCGATCGATTCGACGCAACTGGCCCGCCGCGACCAAGCGTTGCAATGCCTTGTCTATGGCATCGCGGTTGCCAAGATGAGCGAAGTCGGTCGGTACCCACACCTGGCCAGGATTGCCCGCGCCGACGTGGATCATGATCTGGGTTTTGATATCGTTCATAAGCCACCCTTGTCCGATATTTGTATGTTTTTTTCGGACTCTTTGCAATAGAGCCTGAAATTTGTAGGACTGCTTCCGTGCGGCGTCCAATGAAAGGCGCTAGGTTGTGTCGGGGAGGTTAGTGGGGCGAACTTACTTGCCGGGACATGATTGGCCACGGCATTTGTGCGCGAAGTTGAGATGAGTCTGAAATTGAGGCCACGCTATTGGAAGCACGTAGATCGCATAAATTTATACGTATAGAATACGTATAAATTTGGAGAGACGTAAGATGGCAATCAAGCTCAAGCAACACCGTGTCAAAGCGGGCCTGACTCAAGCCGAGCTGGCCAAGACAGTAGGAGTTTCACAGCCGAACTACCAGCGCTGGGAGGCCGGCTCAGCTCCCATTCCAGAGGACAAGCTCAGGAAATTGGCAAAGGCCTTGAAGACCAAGGCAGACGTGTTGCTTGGAAGGCACCCGCCGATTGAGGCAGTGCTGTATGACGCGTCGGCCGGTGAAGACGTGAACTATTACGGCGAGGTTGCGGTTCATTTCCTGGGCGGTGGGAGGCCTTTGCTGCTTTCGATTTCTGATGGAGCATTTTCCCGGCTGCACCGAACTCTTCAGCTCAGTCCTGCGTTCGTGACAGTGGAAAGCCTGTCAAACCAGACGGTCATCATTCGGACTCAAGCTATCGCTGATTTGTATTTCTCCAGCGAAGCCTATGGCACCTTCGGCCCTGAGCACGACGACTATGACGAGCTCGATGATTTACAGATGCCAGATGCGCGTGATTGGGAAATCGTGGAAGCGCTTTGCAATGATGACGAGATAGGACTGGCCGAATTCGCGCCAGAAGACGTTGAGCGCGTTTCAAACCGGGTCATGATTTCGGACGATCAATACGCCAAGCTCGTCGCGGACGGGGTCATTCAGGCGGAAGACCTGAAAGATGAGAAGGAAAAGAACTGGGCAATAACAGAACGGATCTTTGCCTTGGCGACCGAGGTAAGTTATCAGCTGACGTCAGGGCAGCGACGAAGCATCGCTGGTCTGGAGCCTGCGCATCTATTTGAGGCCTTTGGCGAACTGGTCGAGTGCGAGGATGCCGTGCTGGGCAATCCTTTAATTCGATTGCCGGTTGAAGGATCACACCGGATTGCATTCATTCATCGCGAGGCGCTGG
The DNA here is from genome assembly GCF_059760925.1 of Achromobacter sp. 1011791174. NCBI lineage: Bacteria > Pseudomonadati > Pseudomonadota > Betaproteobacteria > Burkholderiales > Alcaligenaceae > Achromobacter > Achromobacter sp. 1011791174. The sequence continues at coordinate 73,993 of NZ_JCBANH010000009.1, read as the reverse complement.
ACTACGTCATGTTGCCAACGCATCAGTTTGAGCAAGGACGTATCGAGGCGGTAGCAGGTCTGCTCGACGAGTCGGAGTAGAAGAAGCCCGTGCCGCGCAAATGAAAACGCCCAGCTGCAGGAGCTGGGCGTCGATATGCTTTGGTGGCCTGGGGCGGAATCGAACCACCGACACGCGGATTTTCAATCCGCTGCTCTACCAACTGAGCTACCAGGCCAACGAAGTCCGCAACTATACACAATTTTTTGGACTTGTGCCAGTCAACGCGAAAAAAGTTTAAAAAAGTTAGTGGACCTGGCCAATCAAAGTTGGCGGACCCGGCCAATCGCATGGTGGCCTGCATGTCGATGCCGTATCGACGCCGATATCTCTTCGGCCGACGTCGCGCTTGTTGGACGCAGGGCATGCCCGTGTGCGCTCCAGGTGCGACCCAGCGTCGCGCCTGGCCGTCGCCGTGGTCCGTGGATAAGCCGCGGAGGTATAATCTTTAACGGTCTGCTGTTACATATTCACAAGTACAGGGCGGCCCGCCCATCCTTCCCACATGTCGGTAGCTGTCCTTGCCTTCGGTCTGAATCACACGTCCGCGCCGGTCTCGGTTCGCGAACGCGTGTCCATGCCCGTCGATCTGGTCAGGCCCGCGCTGGACGGATTGCGCTCGGCCTTCGGCGGCTCGGTCCGCGAAGCCGCCATCCTCTCGACCTGTAACCGCACCGAGATCTATTGCGCGGCCGACGGCCATGTGGCCGAGCAACTGCCGGCCTGGCTGGCCGACTACAACCGGCTCGACGCCGGCACCCTGCGCCCGCACCTCTACCGCCATCACCAGGACGACGCCGTGCGTCACGCCTTCCGCGTGGCCAGCGGCCTGGATTCCATGGTGTTGGGCGAGACCCAGATCGTGGGCCAGATGAAGGACGCCGTGCGCGCGGCCGGCGAGGCCGGTTCGCTCGGCACGCTGCTGCACCAGATGTTCCAGCGCACCTTCTCGGTGGCCAAGGAAGTGCGGTCGCAGACCGCCATCGGCGCGCAGTCCGTGTCCATGGCCGCGGCCGCCGTGCGCCTGGCCGAGCGCGTGTTCGGCGACCTGGGCCAGGCCCGCACGCTGTTCATCGGCGCCGGCGAGATGATCGAACTCTGCGCCACGCACTTCGCCGCGCAACGCCCGCGCAGCATGGTCGTGGCCAATCGCACGGCCGAGCGCGCCGAGCTGCTGGCCAATCGTTTCTCGGCCAGCACCATGAAGCTGTCGGACCTGACCGACCGCTTGTCCGAATTCGATGTGATCGTGTCCTGTACGGCCAGCTCCCTGCCCATCCTCGGGCTGGGGATGGTGGAGCGGGCCACGCGGCTGCGCCGCCACCGCCCGATGGTCATGATCGACCTGGCCGTGCCGCGCGATATCGAACCGGAAGTCGGTCGCCTGGACGACGTCTACCTGTATTCGGTGGACGACCTGGGCCGCCTGGTGCAGACCGGCACCGACGCGCGCCGCGCGGCCGTGGTGCAGGCCGAGGCCATCATCGAAACCCGTGTCCAGGGCTTCATGCACTGGATGCAATCCCGCGAAGTGGTGCCCGTCATCCGCGACCTGCACCAGGCCGCCGAGGACGTGCGCGCCGCCGAACTGGAGCGCGCGCGCCGCATGCTGGCGCGCGGCGAATCGCCCGAAGCCGTGCTGGAGCAGCTGGCCCACGGCCTGACCCAGAAATACCTGCATGGCCCGCTGGCGGCGCTGAACCGCAGCGAAGGCGAGGACCGCAAGCAGCTGCTTGCCTGGATGCCGCGCCTGTTCCCCGGCCGCGACTCCCGCCGTTAGCGGCGCTGGCCCGCGTCCCGCCTCGCGGCGGGCGTCCGCGTTGCCGCACGCCCGCCATCCGCTTTCCCCCATTCGAGTACCGCCCATCATGAAATCATCCATGCGCAGCCGGCTGGAGCATCTGTGCCATCGCCTCATCGAGGTCGACGCCATGCTTGCCGAACCGGACACCGCGTCCGACATGGACCGCTTCCGCAAGCTCTCGCGCGAGCGCGCCGAGCTGGAGCCCGTGGTCGAGGCCTTCAATGCCTTCGTGCGCAGCGAGGAAGATCTCGCCACCGCGCAGGAGATGCTGTCCGATCCCGACATGAAGGCCATGGCCGAGGAAGAGATCAAGGCCAGCCGGGGCAAGATCGAGGAACTGGAAGGCGCGCTGCAGCTGCTGCTGTTGCCGCGCGATCCCAATGACGGCCGCAGCCTGTTCCTGGAAATCCGCGCCGGCACCGGCGGCGACGAGAGCGCGCTGTTCTCGGGCGACCTGCTGCGCATGTACACGCGCTATGCCGAGCAGCGCGGCTGGCGCGTCGAGCTGATGTCGGAAAGCCCGTCCGAGCTGGGGGGCTACAAGGAAGTGATCGCGCGCATCGACGGCGACGGCGCCTACGGCCGGCTCAAGTTCGAGTCCGGCGCGCACCGCGTGCAACGCGTGCCCGCCACCGAGGCGCAGGGCCGCATCCACACCTCGGCCTGCACGGTGGCCATCATGGCCGAGGCCGACGAGGTGTCCGAGATCGTCATCAACCCCAGCGACCTGCGCATCGACACCTTCCGCGCCAGCGGCGCCGGCGGGCAGCACATCAACAAGACCGATTCGGCCGTGCGCATTACCCACCTGCCGACCGGGCTGGTGGTGGAATGCCAGGACGACCGCTCGCAGCACCGCAACAAGGACAAGGCCATGCAGGTGCTGGCCGCGCGCCTGAAGGACAAGGAAACCCGCGAGCGCCAGAGCAAGGAAGCGGCCGAGCGCAAGAGCCTGATCGGCTCGGGCGACCGCTCCGAGCGCATCCGCACCTACAACTTCCCGCAGGGCCGCGTGACCGACCATCGCATCAACCTGACGCTGTACAAGCTGCAGCAGATCATGGAAGGCGACCTGGAAGAACTGACCGGCGCGCTGATCGCCGAACACCAGGCCGAGCAGCTGGCGGCGCTGGGCGACGACGTCTGAGCCACGGAGGCGCGCGATGACCCAGGTCAAGACCTTGCTCGCAGATGCCCGGCTGCCGCGCCTGGAAGTGCGCATGCTGTTGGAGCACGTGTTGCAGAAGCCGCGCGCCTGGCTGCTGGCGCATGACACCGACCCGCTGCCGGCCGCCGCGCAGCAGGCTTACGAGGACCTGGCCCGGCGCCGGCTGGCGGGCGAGCCGATGGCCTATCTGGTCGGCCGCCGCGAATTCATGGGCCATCTTTTCCGCGTCACGCCCGACGTGCTGATTCCGCGTCCGGACACCGAGGTGCTGGTCGAAACCGCGCTGCAATGCCTGGAAGGCCAGTCCGCGCCGGCGGTGCTGGACCTGGGCACCGGCAGCGGCGCGATCGCGATCTCGATCGCGCTGGCCCGGCGCGACGCGCGCGTGATGGCCAGCGACCTGAGTCCGGCCGCGCTGGCCGTGGCCGCCGGCAACGCCTGGGAACTGGCGGCCTCGGTGCGCTTTGTCGAAGGCAGCTGGTTCGACGCCGTGCCGGCCGGCGAGGGCTTCGAGCTGATCGTCTCCAACCCGCCCTACGTGGCCAGCGACGATCCGCACCTGCGACAGGGCGACGTGCGCTTCGAGCCGCGCGGCGCGCTGACCGACGGCGCCGACGGACTGGGCGACCTGGCCCGCATCGCGCAGGGCGCCGGCGCGCGGCTCAAGCCGGGCGGCGCGTTGTGGATGGAGCACGGCTGGGACCAGGCCGAGGCGGTGCGCGGCCTGCTCCAGGCGGCCGGCTTCGAGGACGTGGCAAGCCGCCGCGACCTGGCCGGCATCGAGCGCATTTCCGGCGGCCGCTGGCCGGGCCGGCGCTAGCGGGTCTGGCCGCGCGGCCTGGGCGCGTCGAGCATGCGCATGCAGCTGTCGGCGACCGCCCGCGCGAAGGCCGCGCAGTCGGCGGGCTGAGCCGCGATGAGGTCGTCGGTGGCGCCATGCACGCCGGCGTAGATCAGCAGGGCCACGATCCTGGGCTGGTCGGTCGTCCAGGCGCCGGCTGCCATGCCGCGCTCGATGATGTCCTGCAACTGCTCAAGAATCGCGTTCTTGTCCTGGTTGGAACGATCGTGGTGGTGATGATTGGCGTAGACGATGTCGTGCGTGCGAAAGGTCTCGACGTAGGCTTCGACGTTGACGCGGATCCAGGTTTGCAGCCGCGCCCGCCAGTCGCCGGCGGGGCAGCCGTCCACGGCGTTCCGCAAGCGTTCCAGGAACCGGGCGGTGTAGCGGTTGCCCAGGGCGGTCAGCATCTCGTTCTTGGACGCGAAGTAGTGGTAGAACGTGCCCTTAGCGACCTGCGCCTCCTCGACGATCTCGCTGATTGTCGTGGCTTCCACGCCCTTGGCCAGGAACAGCTTCTCGGCGGCGGCCATCAGTTCGTCCAGCCGGACTTCGGCCGGCTTGGTCCGGGGGGACTTGGTGGGCCGGGGTTCCGGCCGGGTCGTCTGGTATCGCATCTGGCGGCCTCATCTTGCTTCGCGGCATCAGGGGGCGGGATGGGATCTCCCCTGATCGAGCGCCAAGTTTAGGCGACTTGAGGGGCCGGACTCGCGGGAACGGACCGATCCGAGGCCGGGCGCCGGCCCGGCCGGCGGCGCGGGGACGGGCCGGCGCCCGCCTAAGCCCCGACGGCGCGCAGGGGGTTCCGGCCGGTTTTCCCGGCAGTACCTATAATTGTGCAATTCCCTTGTCGGCGCCCGCGCGGCGCCTGTCTGCGAGATCACCATGAGCGACGTCCAAGAATTCATCCGCGAAACCGTTACCCAGCATCCCGTCGTGCTGTTCATGAAGGGCACCGCCCAGTTTCCCCAGTGCGGCTTCTCTGGCAAGGCCATCCAGATCCTCAAGGGCTGTGGCGTCAAGAAGCTGGTGACGGTCAACGTGCTGGAGGACGACGAAGTCCGCCAGGGCATCAAGGAATACTCGAACTGGCCGACCATCCCGCAGCTGTACGTGTCCGGCGAATTCGTCGGCGGCTCGGACATCATGGCCGAGATGAACGAGTCCGGCGAGCTCAAGACCCTGCTTGAGCAATCCGGCGCCACGGCCTGATCCCGTGCGTCGTCTCGTCGTCGGCATCACGGGCGCCACGGGCGCCCTGTACGCGGTGCGCATGCTGCAGGCGCTGCGCGGCGTGGAGGATGTCGAGTCGCACCTGGTGATCTCGGCGTCCGGCGTGCTCAACATCAAGCATGAGCTGGACGTGGGCCGCCACGACGTCTATGCGCTGGCAGACCATGTACACAGCATCCGCGACGTGGGCGCCACGCTGGCCAGCGGCGCGTTCCAGACCGCCGGCATGGTGATCGTGCCCTGCTCGATGCGCACGCTGGCGGCCGTGGCCCACGGCCTGTCCGACAATCTCATCACGCGCGCCGCCGACGTCACGCTCAAGGAGCGTCGGCGCCTGGTGATGATGGTGCGCGAGACGCCGTTCAACCTGGCGCACCTGCGCAACATGACCGCCGTCACCGAGATGGGCGGCATCGTGTTCCCGCCCTTGCCGGCGTTCTATCACCGGCCGGCCAGCATCGAGGAAATGGTGGACCACACCGTGGCCCGCGTGCTGGAAATGTTCGATATCAACGTGCCCGGCCCGCATTGGGCGGGCATGTAGGGTCATTCCACCAGTCCCAGCCCGTTGAGCGCGGCCAGGTTCTCCGGCCAGCGGCGCGCGCGTGCGTTCTGCAGTTCGATGCGGGCCCAGGCCATCCAGCCGGCCCATTCGATGCGCTTGTCCCAGGCCGTGCCCCAGGCCTGCAGCGCCGCCAGTCCGGCCGCGGCGTGGCGTTCGGCCGCCTCGAAATCGCCCGCCGTCAGCGCCAGCTGCGCCAGCATCAGGCGCGGCTCGCCGACCCAGGGATTGTGCTCGACGGCCGCTTCCAGCATGTGGCGGGCGCTGTCCATCTCGGTCAGCGGCTGCATGCGGGTCACCACCTGCCAGTACAGCGCGCTGGCCGCGGCCTCGTCGCGCGGCGTCAGCGTGGCGCGGCAATGGTCGAAGGCCGGCGGCACCGGGATGCCGGTGCCGTCCGCCAGCCGCGACAGCGGCGCCAGCAGGTGCGACAGCATGGACAGGATGTTCGACGGCGGCTTGAGCGGACCGGGCCAGAGCGAGGCGGCCCAATGCGTCTTCAGGTCGCGGCGCTGCTGCTGCGGATAGCCGGCGAAGATCTCGTCCTGCCAGCTGTGCCATTGCTCGCCGATGTCGGCGGCCGATACCACGATGAAGGCGGCCACCTGGCGCGGCGTCAGCGTGTGGACCTGGCCGTCGGCGCCTTCCAGCGCCAGTCCCTCGGGACCGGCGCCCTGGCCCTGCAGCACGGCCTGCACGAATTTCGTGCGCGGCATGGCGCAGAACAGACTGACCCATTCCTCGGCTTCCTCGCCCAGCGCCGCGCGCAGCGTGTTGCGCTCGCGTTCGCGGTCGAACAGGGTGAGGTCCACGTACTCATTGCCGTACACGCTGTGGAACAGGCCCAGCAGCCGCACTTCGCGCGGCTGGTTCCACAGCGCCAGCGTGCGGTAGACGCCCAACAGATGGTGTTTGAAGGTGCCGGCCTTGTGCCAGTCTTCGCCGGCGCTGCGGGCGAACAGCAGGTCTAGCAAAGCGGGCAGGTCGGCGTCGACGGCGGCATAGTGGTCGGCCAGCAGGGCGCGCGCCAGGGGATGGAGTTCGGTAGCGGTGGACATGGGCATGCGGGCGCGGCGAGTGCGCGCCGGGTCGATGAAGGCAGCCGCTATTGTGTCGCGGCGCGGCGCGCTTGTCATGGCCGCATCCTTATATTCGAATGGGCATATGAATATGAAAATTCATCGCTTCCGGTTTTGAGGGACGCTATCTAGAATCCCAGGCTTCCTTCGACTCCCGTCTCGCGAGAACTCCCATGCGCCTGCGCCGCTCCCTGGCCCTACTGTCCGTCCTGCTCGGCTTCGCCGCCGGCACCGTCGCAACGCCGGCCTCGGCCCAGGACGCCGAACTCAAGGTCGGCGTCACCGTCGGTCCGCACGCGCAGATCGGCGAGGTGGTGCGCGAGGTCGCGGCCAGGGACGGCCTGAAGGTCAAGCTGGTGGAATTCAGCGACTTCATCCAGCCCAACGCGGCGCTGGATGCCAAGGAGCTGGACCTGAACATCTACCAGCACAAGCCCTTCCTGGACGCGCAGAACAAGGCGCGCGGCTATCACCTGGTGCCGGTCGCCACCGCTGTGGTGCAGCAGATGGGCATCTATTCCAAGCGCGTGTCCAAGCTGGGCGACTTGCCGCCGGGCGCCAAGGTCGCCATTCCCAACGATCCGACCAATGGCGCGCGCGCCCTGCTGGTGCTGCAGGCCGCCAGGCTGATCACGCTCAAGCCGGGCGTGACCGTGACCGCCTCGCTTTTCGATATCGCCGAGAATCCCAAGAACCTGAAGTTCATCGAGATCGAGGCCGCGCAGCTGCCGCACTCGCTCAAGGACGTGGACGCCGCCGCCGTGAACTCGGCCTACGCCATCCCGGCCGGCCTGTCGCCCGCCAAGGATGCGCTGGCGCTGGAAAGCAAGGACGCGCCCTTCGCGCCCGTGGTCATCGCCGCGCGCGAGGACAACAAGAGCGATCCGCGCATCGCCCGCTTCATCAAGGCCTACCAGTCCGATGAGGTCAAGGCCTTCGTCGCCAGGCAGTTCCCCGGCGCCTACGCCACCTCCTGGTAAGCCGTTCATGTCCTCGCTGACCATCTATTCCGAGGACGCGCCTGATCAAGGGCGCACATTGCGCGACGCCGGCGAGATCGGCCGCGAGCTGGCCGCCATCGGCGTGCGCTTCGAGCGCTGGCGCGCGCAGGCGCCGCTGGCGCCCGGCGCGGCGCCGGAGGATGTGCTGGCGGCCTATCGGGAACAGATCGACCGGCTGGTCGCCGAGCGCGGCTACCGCAGCGTGGACGTGGTCAGCCTGGACCCGTCCCATCCCGAGCGCGCGGCGCTGCGCGCCAAGTTCCTGGCCGAGCATACGCATGCCGACGACGAGGTGCGTTTCTTCGTCGCCGGCAGCGGCCTGTTCGTGCTGCACGCCGAAGGCCGCGTGTACGCGGCGCTGTGCGAGCAGGACGATCTGATTTCGGTGCCGGCCGGCATCCGGCATTGGTTCGACATGGGTTCGAGCCCGGCCTTCACCTGTATCCGCCTGTTCAACGATCCGGCGGGCTGGGTGGCGCGGCTCACCGGCGACGATATCGCGACGCGGTTTCCGACGCTGGCCTGAGATCGGCGCTTCCGCCAGGCTTGGCATTGTCCAGGCCCGGCGGAGGATCCTGTGGCTTATGCCGCAGTCGGCGCCGGATACGTCTTCTGGTAATGCACCGTGAAGGTATTGAACGCGGCCAGCGCCTTGTGCGGATCGTGGCCGGGCTTGACCAGGAAGCTGTCGAAGCCCACCCGCGCCTGATAGTGGATGGTGTCTATCATCACGTCGCCGACCGCGCGCAGCTCGCCTTGCCATTGATAGCGCGTGCGCAGCAGCTGCGCCAGCGAATAGCCACGGCCGTCGGTATAGATGGGAAAGTCCACCGCGATGAAGGCGATGCCGGACGGATCCAGCGTGCCGTCGGCGTCGGCCAGCTCGCGCAGGTCGGCGTCGGGTTCCAGCAGCACGGCCACCGGATGATGGTGACGGCGCAGCGTGGCGCGCGAGGTCTTCCAGGTGGACAGCGGCACGATCCAGTCGGGCTCGTCGCGCGGCACCTGACCTTCGGCGGCGACTTCGGGATCGGGCGCGAACAGGCGCGCCGTGTCGGTTTCCAGCCGGCCGCCCCGGATCAGGTGCGGGCCTGGGGCGTCGTGGGCAAAGACCTCAGACATGGGCGGGCTCCTGCGCGGGCTTGGCGAAAGCGGGATCGGCGTACACGTCCTGCTTGAAGGGATCGATGCCGACGCGGTCGACCACGTCGATGAAGCGTTCGGCTTCGCTGTCACGCAGGCCGAGGTAGGTCTGGATCAGCCGGTCGACCACGCCGGGCACCTGGTCGCGCGCGAACGAGGGGCCGATGATCCGGCCCACCGCCGCGCCGCCGCCGCGCGTGGATTCGATGTCGGGCAGCGGCTTGGCCGCGCCGTTCTGGCGTCCGCCGATCGTGACCTGATACCACTCCTCGCCGGCCTTATCCACGCCCAGGATGCCGATGTGGCCGACGTGGTGATGGCCGCAGGAGTTGATGCAGCCCGAGATGTTCAGGTCCAGCTCGCCGATCTCGAACAGGTAGTCCAGGTCGTCGAACTGGCGCTGGATGGCTTCGGCCACCGGGATGGAGACGGCATTGGCCAGCGCGCAGAAGTCCCCGCCGGGACAGGCGATGATGTTGGTGAGCAGACCCACGTTGGGGGTGGCCAGGTTCAGCGCTTCCAGCTGCCGCCAGAGTTCGTGCAGGCGCGCGCGGCGCACGTCGGCCAGGATCAGGTTCTGCTCGTGCGAGACGCGCAGTTCGCCGAAGCCATGCTCGTCGGCCAGCGCGGCGACCGCGTCCATCTGGTCGGCGGTGATGTCGCCGGGCGGCACGCCGGTGGCCTTGAGCGAGACGGTGACGGCGGCGTAGCCGGGCACCTTGTGCGCGTGCACGTTGGTGCGCAGCCAGCGCGCGTAACGCTTGTCGGTGGCGGCCAGCTCAGCCGAATGATCGGGCTCGTCCCTGGCCGCCGGATCATATTGCGGCCAGACGAAGCGGCCGGCGATCTGGTCGACGAAGGCCTGGCTGATGGTGTCCGGGCCGCCCTTGATGGTCTGCCATTCCTCGTCGACCTGTTGCGCGTACACCTCGGGCGTCAGGTCCTTGACCAGGATCTTGATGCGCGCCTTGTATTTGTTGTCACGGCGGCCATGCAGGTTGTAGACGCGCAGCGCGGCCTGCAGGTAGGTCAGCAGGTCCTGCCATTCGACGAAGGGGTTGATCAGCTTGCCGACGATGGGCGTGCGGCCCATGCCGCCGCCGATCCAGACGCGAAAGCCCAGCTTGCCGTCGCGCTCGACCGCCTGCAGGCCGATGTCGTGCACGCCGACGGCGGCGCGGTCCTGCACGGCGCCGCTCACGGCGATCTTGAACTTGCGCGGCAGGAAGGCGAATTCCGGATGCAGCGTGGACCACTGGCGGATGATCTCGCACCACACCAGCGGGTTCACCAGCTCATCGGGCGCGATGCCGGCGAAGTGGTCGGTGGTGGTGTTGCGGATGCAGTTGCCGCTGGTCTGGATGGCGTGCATCTGCACCGTGGCCAGCTCGGCCAGGATCTCGGGCACGTCCTCGAGCTTGGGCCAGTTGAACTGGATGTTCTGGCGGGTGCTGAAATGGCCGTAGCCGCGATCCCACTTGCGGGCGATGTGCGCCAGCGTGCGCAGCTGGCGCGAGGCCAGGATGCCGTAGGGGATGGCCACGCGCAGCATGGGCGCGTGGCGCTGGATGTACAGGCCGTTCTGCAGGCGCAGCACGCGGAATTCGTCTTCGGTGAGCTGGCCGTCCAGGAAGCGGCGCGTCTGGTCCGAAAACTGCGCCACGCGCTGCTCGACGAGCTGCTGGTCGACCGGGTCATACACGTACATGTCTACTGCCCTTGAAGTCTTTCGGTTCTTGGTGTCCTGCCGGAGCGCCGGGCGCGGCGCGTCCACGGGAGGATTCATAACCGTAGCAGGCAGCCACGATGAGCGTCTAAGTCATTCTGGTAATAAGGTCATGCGGGCGATAAGCATATGACCGGGCGCGCGCCGGCACGGCCGCAGTGGCGGCAGGCGCCGGTTCCAGCCTGGGCTTGCAGCGCGGGGGTCACGTACCGGCTGACCGCCGGATTTCACAGCGCCGCGCGCACCGCCCAGCGGGCGGCCGCCACCAGCAGCGTCACCAGCACGGCCGCCATCAACAGCCCCGTCGCGATGACGTGGCCGGGCTTGTTGCCCGCGATGTCGGCATCGTAATCGCGCCGGCGGCGTATTCCGAGAAACCCCCACAACACGGTCTTGACCGTGCGCAAGAAAGCCCGCATGCCCTGCTCCTGTCGTGATGTCGTCCAGGCAATGTAGGCCGGCGTGGCGCCGCGTGGCAGGCGCAGCTGCGGCTCAATCGGGCGTAGCAGATGTCGCGCCGTCCGGCAGGGCAATGCCGCGCACGATATGGTCCAGCAGCTCCCGCGCGGCCGGGGACACATGGCGGCCGGCCCGGCTCAGCACCTGCAGGCTGCCCTGGTTCAGGATCGGATTGGACAGCGGCAGGCTGGCCAGGCGCTGCGCGCGCAGGTCGGCGGTGACGGCGATGGGCGGAGTCAGCGCGTAGCCGATGCCGGTGGCGGCGAACTGCCATAGCGCCTTGAAGGACGAGGTGGTCAGCACATTGCGCAGCCGCACCTGCTCGCTGATCTCGGCGGCCTGGATGTGCTGGCGCACGCCGAAGCCCTCCTGCATGGCGGCGCCGGGATAGTCGGCCAGGTCGGTCAGCAGCAGCGGCCGGCGCAGACGGGTGAGCGGATGGTCGTCGCGCACGATGGCGCGGATGGGCTCGGGCCGCGAGTAATGCGTGCGCAGCCGCGCGTCGTTGGGCGGCTGGAACACCAGGCCGATATAGGCCTGGTCGTCGATGATGCGCTGCGCGATCTCGGAGGTGCGCGCCACGTCGATGTCCAGCGTGACCTCGGGATGGCTGCGCCAGTAGCCCGGCAGCACGCGGTCGAACATCAGTTCCACGAAGCCCTCGCCCAGCACCAGGTCGATATGGCCGCGCTCGGCCTTGCGCAGGCTGTCGATCTCGGAGAAGAAGCTGTCCTGGATGTCCTGCTGCCGTTTCACGTAGCGCGCCAGCATGTGGCCGGCGTCGGTCGGCACCAGACCGCGTCCGCGCCGCTCGAACAGGGCCATGCCGCAATCGCGCTCCAGCGCGGCGATGGCCCGGCTGACGGCGGAGGGGTCCATGTCCAGCAGCTCGGCCGCGCCGCGCACCGAGCCTCGGCTCATGACCTGCATGAAATAGTGGGTGCGGCGGGCGTCCAGGGTTTCGTCCATGGGGGATCCAGATGCAAGAGCGGGGCGGCGGGCGGTGACAGGGTGGGATTGCGGCGGCAAACCCACACTTCTTTTAAGGGTTTACCCAGGCTTTCTGGCTGTTCATGCAAGAAATTCCCAGGAAGCACCCAACCGTTGCATTTTACGCAACGTTTCTGCGCGGGCGATGTCATGGTTGCGGGGTGGGGGCGGGGCGAAAATCGCCCCTGCGCGTTCGCGCGCGTCCCGGGAGGACGCGGCGGATGCCGGCGGATGCGCGCGCGGATCCGCCCGCTTTCTTCCAATAGCTACTCACGTACTCCAGGGGAATCCCATGTCTCACGCCAGCGCCAGCCTGGCCGCGCCTTCGATGTCGCTGTCCAGCCGCATCCGCATGCTTGTCGTCATCCTGATGGTGGTGCTCATTTCCGAGGCCATTGGCAGCATGACCTTCGCGGTCGGTCCGGGCAAGATCGTGCTGCAGCCCATGCTCTGGGCCATCTTCATCGGCGCGGTGGTCGCGGCCCTGGGCCAGCGCCTGCCCGCCGGCGCCGGCGTGGACACCGCCATGCAGACGCGCATCAGCGGCTATCTGCAATACGCGCTGCTGCCCTTCCTGGCCAAGCTCGGCCTGATGGTGGGCGGCGCGCTGCCTCAGGTGCGCGAAGCCGGCTGGGCCCTGGTGTTCCAGGAGTTCGGCCACTTCTTCGGCACCATGGCCGTGGGCCTGCCGCTGGCGCTGCTCCTGGGCATCAAGCGCGAGGCCATCGGCGCCACCTTCTCGGTGGGCCGCGAGCCCAGCCTGGCCATCATCGGCGAGCGCTACGGCATGAACTCGCCGGAAGGCCGAGGCGTGATGGCCGAGTACATCACCGGCACCGTGATCGGCGCGCTGTTCGTGGCGCTGCTGGCCGGCTTCATCACCAGCCTGAACATCTTCGATCCGCGTTCGCTGGCCATGGGCGCGGGCGTGGGCTCGGGCAGCATGATGGCCGCCGGCGTGGGCGCCATCGCCTCGCAGCAGACCCCGGAAATGGCGCACCAGGTGGCCGCGCTGGCCGCCGCCGCCAACCTGCTCACCACCGTCGTGGGCGTGTATTTCACGCTGTTCATCTCGCTGCCGACCACCATCTGGCTGTACGGCAAGCTCGAGCCGGTGCTGGGCCGTTTCTCGCGCGCCAAGGCCGACGAGGCCGTCGCCGCCGATGCCGTGGCCGACGAGACGCCCGCCCACGGCTCCAAGCTGGGCTTCGGCGATCGCCTCACCGCCTATGCGGTCTGCGGCCTGTTCGCGCTGGTGGGCAACCAGTTCGGCTACAAGGTGCCGATCCTGGACGCGCTGCCGGGCATGCTCATCATCCTGGCGCTGGTGGTGCTGACCGACCTGCTGCTGCGCGTGATCCCCAAGCTGCCGGCCGTGTTCGTGCTGTCGGTGCTGGCCATGACCGCCGGCTGCCCCGGCGTGCTGCCGTACTCCGAGCAGATCATCGCGCTGGTGGGCAAGGTCAACTTCCTGCCCTTCACCACGGTGATCCTGGCGATGGCCGGCCTGTCCATCCTCAAGGACCTGCCCGCCTTCCGCAAGCTGGGCTGGAAGATCGTGGTCGTGTCGCTGGCCGCCAACGCCGGCACCTTCCTGGGCGCGACGATGATCGCCGAGTTCTTCCACTGAAGCGGCGCGTTGCCTCGATGAAAGAAGCCACCCCTCGGGTGGCTTTTTTCATGCGTCTTGTTGTGCGATGACGGGCCGGGCGTTCACCCGCCTCGCCGCGGCCGACCCGTTGCGGCCTGGGCCAGGGGCGGCGACTAGGTCCGCGCGCCGGGACGGTAGCGCGCGTTGTCGGTGGCGTTCTCGACGGGGCCGATGTTGGCGACCTTCGGGATGCCCAGGCCGGCGGCCTTCAATGCCACGGCCGTCTGCAATTCCTGGACCTGCGGATTGCCCATGGCGACGCGGTAGGGTTGCAGCGGCGTCAGGCCGGCGATGGTGCCCAGGTCCTGTGTGCCATTGGCGGACGGCTGGACGGGGGCGGCGATGAAGTCGTCGATGGCCCGGCGCATGCGGAAATCCGCGTGCTGGTCGCGCAGCAGGTCGACATCGACGGTGGGTTGTGCGGGCGTGGCGGCTAGGGCTGGCGCGCGCGGCGGTGTGGCCGTGGCGGCATCGGCGCGTCCGTCGCCTGCCGGGACTTGCGCGATGCGCGCGTTGGCGACGGGCTGCGCATTGCGACCCGCCCGCAACTGCGCGGCGCGTTGCGCCTGGCGGGCGGTGAATTCGGTTTCCCAGACCGGGCGGGTGTCGTCCAGCAGGGGGATGCGCGCCGGATACGGGGCGGCGACGCGGGGCACGGGCGAGATCGCGGCGATGTTCATGCGGGGCTCCCTGGGCGTCCGGGACTGAAGGCTTGGAGCGTGCCGGCGGGGCGGGCGTTCCGCCCGGCCAGGCAAGTCCAATGTACTCCTGTCGCGCGGCCGGCGCCATGCGCCCCTACCAGGCCGGCGGAGGTCAGCGCGCGCCGCTTGCCTTGTCCGCCGGGCCGGCCTCTGACTGCTCCGGATCGCCGGCGAACAGACGCATCAGCGAGTCGCCGCGCGGCGTGATGAAGTCGTCCAGGCGCCAGCATCGCGCGCCTTCCTTCTTCAGCGCCAGGTGCACCGCGTGTTTGCCGGGCGCGGCGCCGGGATCCAGCACGAAGGCATAACGCATGGCCACCACCGCCGCGTCTTCCTGCACGGATTCGGCCTCGAAGGCGATGGGCTCGGCGATGTCGCCGTCCTGCGCGCCGAGCCAGGGATCGTAGTCCAGGCGGCCGACCTCGCCCTTGGCGTAGGCCCATTCCTTGCGCAGCGCCGCGTCGAACGCGGGTGTAAACAGCGCCGGGTCGTGGCGCTTGGCGTTCCAGTGGAAGTCGGCGTGCCTCTTCTGGAAATCACGCGCCCATTGCTCGGGAGCGGGACAACCCGCGTAGGCGGGGAGGGCGGCGGCGCACAGGACGAGCGTCAAAAGGCGTTTCATGGAAGCGGTTCCTGCCTGCTGGATAGGAGGGCAAAGGTGGCGGATCGCAGCATAGCGCAGTCTTACGGAGATCACGATTGATTGCAGTTAGGTGCCCGGTCTTTTTCGGTGTCGCGGTGGGCCGGGTTGATAGGCCGTGCCTACTAGGATAGGTCCGATTTTCCAACGGAGACCGTCATTAGAGCCTTGTTTTCAAAGAGGGAAATATAGAATCCCTCGGTGATGATGATTGATTGGCCGGGTGGCGCTAACCGATGTTTCGAGGACCGCTCAATTGAGTGTCGAGGTCTCGTCATTGCCCTCGAATGCCTTGAGGGCCTGAGACTGAAAACGAAAAATGCGTGAGTTTCTCGACACCATGTGGTTCTGGGGCCACTTGAACGAAGGGTGGTCCACCTTTGCCACGATGCTGATCGTCGCGGTGCTCTTGTGGGGCGGGTACCAGCTGTTTAGAGTTCTTCGAGGGAAAAAACCCCGGAGGAGTCTCGAACTTCCTGGTTTCCTGGCCTTGGTGTCTCTATCTGTGATCCTCGGAAAAATGGTGCATGGGCTCTTGTTTATTCAATAACCATGGGCCATCCGAAAAGAACTAAGTTGATGCGTGAGTCGGCAGCGCATTCAGCGATTGCTGTGTCGCCACGATCACTCGTCCCATCGGAGTCAGTCAATGAAAGCAACAATCGCGGCATCAGCTCCCTTTGAGCCAGTGCGGGGCAAGTCACTCCGGTTCAAGAGACTGACGGTTGTTCTGTTGTTTTCCTGGCTGCCCGCGGTCGCCGTGGCTGAGGAAGTGGATACGTCCGCCCTGGACGCGCCTCAATTCAGCCTGGGAATGGTCGGCTTCATCGGACGCATCTCCGATGCCGAGAAGCGAATGCTCGAGGTAGAGAAAAGCCCTGAAGCAAGCCGGATCTTCTCCGCAATCGTTGAGGACGAAGGGAGGGGCGGTGTGGCCAGGTTGTATGCGGCATGCGGGTTGAAGCGTAGCGATAGATCGCAGTTCGATCATGCTTTCAACAGGCTGGAAAACACGGACGAGAAGGTCTCCGTCATGTATGGAGATGTGATGCAGCAAGAGGACTTCAAGGTCCTGCTGGCCCAGATCAAGGGCGGTCTTTGCTAGGCGCATGAGAAAAAAAGCCCCTGGCTTGCGCCAGGGGCCCAGCGGCGGCCCGATAGGCGCCGTACCAGGCGGGCGTCCGGCCCGGGGCCCGGCGGGAATCCCCAGTCCTCGCTGCCCGCCCCAAAAGCGGAGCGTCGCGCTCAGGCGTGCGGCAGCGTGGCCTGCATGGACGGGCGCTGGTTGAACGCGGCGAACCACGCGGCCACGGCGGGGAAGCCGGCGCGCCAGTCGTAGTCGGGATAGCGGAAGTCCAGGTAGCCCAGCGCGCAGCCGATGGTGATGGTGCCGATGTCCACGCGCTGCGCCAGCGCGGCGGTGTTCTGTTCCAGCAGCGCCAGGCCGTCGCGCACCTTGCCCATCTGGCCTTCGTACCAGCCGTCCCAGCGCAGCGCCTCGGGGCGCAGCACGGTTTCGTAGCGGGCCAGCAGCGCGGCGCCCAGCATCCCGTCGCCCAGCGACTGTTCCGTCAGCGCCTGCCAGCGCGGCTTGCCTTCGGCCGGGAACAGCGCGCCGCCGCCCAGGACGTTCAGGTATTCGCAGATCACGCGGCTGTCATACAGCACCTGGCCGTCATCGGTGAAGAAGGTCGGCACCTGGCCCAGCGGGTTGCTGGCGATGATGGTCTGGTCGCGCGCGACCGGGCCGGCCGCGCTGGGCAGCTTCTCGATGCGATCGGCCAGACCGAGTTCATGCGCGGCCACCAGGCATTTGCGCACGAAGGGAGAGGCGGGGGAGAAATAGATTTTCATGGAAAGATCCTTGTCGGTTGCTGGCGTCAGGAAGTCGCGCCGGCCAGGTGGCGTCCGGCCACCCAGCCGAAGGTCAGGGCCGGGCCCAGGGTGATGCCGGGCGCCGGGTAGGCGCCGCCCATCACGGATTGCATGTCGTTGCCCGCCACGTACAGGCCGGCGATGGGCCGGCCGGCGTCGTCGATCGCCTGGGCGTGTTCGTTGGCGGCGATGCCGCAGGCGGTGCCGATGTCGCCGGGGTAGACCTTCACCGCGTAATAGGGGCCGTCGCCCAGCGGCGCCAGGCAGGGGTTGGGCTGGTGCTCGGGGTCGCCCAGGTAGCGGTTGTAGGCCGTGCCGCCCTTGCCGAAGTCGGGGTCTTGTCCCTGTGCCGCGTGCGCGTCGTGGCGCGCGACCGTGGCCTGCAGCTTGTCGGCGGGCACGCCCAGGCGGCCGGCCAGCGCGGCCAGCGTCGGCGCCTGCAGCAGATAGCCGGCGTCGATCAGGTGCTGGCGCGGACGTCCGCCGGGCAGGGCCAGGCCCAGGCCCCAGGTGTCGATGAAGCGCTGGCCGCAGATCAGGAAGGCCGGAACGGCATCGGCGGGCGAGCGCTGCATGGCCTGCACGAACTCATGGTACGAGGTCGATTCATTGACGAAGCGCTCGCCTTGGGCGTTGACGGCGATCAGGCCGGGCTTGGCGCGGTCCCACACCAGGTGCGGATAGTGCAGCGGCGGCTGGCCGGGGCGTTCCAGCACCGACACGGGCGCCCAGAACGCCGGGCTGGCGTAGCCGCTGCCCAGCGCCGCGCCGGCGTGCTCGGCCAGGCGGATGCCGTCGCCGGCGTTGTCGCGCGGCGACATGGACCACAGGCCGGCGGGCTTGGGATAGGTCTGCTCGCGCCGCTTCGCGTCCCACGGAAAACCGCCGGTGGCCATGACCACGCCCCGGCGCGCGCGGATGTTCAGCGTCTTGCTCTCGCGCGTCACGGCCAGCCCCAGCACGCGGCCATTGGCGTCGCGATGCAGCGTCCGCGCGGCGGTGTTCAGCCAATAGGGGATGTCGCGCCGGATCAGGCCGTGGAACAGCTGGGCCGCCAGCGCGTTGCCCAGCAGCAGCCGCGTGCCGCGATGACGGCCGCCGAGGCGGTCGGCGGCGTAGCGCAGCACCAGCTTCATGCTGTGGCGCCAGGCCGTGAACGAGCGGGTGGCGCGCAGCAGGTGCCGCACATCGGTGATGTTGACCATCATGCCGCCCAGCACGGTGAATTCCTTGAGCGGGTCGCGCAGCTCGCGGAACTTCGCGCCGAGCTTGCGGCCGTCGAACTCCACCGGGTCCAGCGAGCGTCCGCCCATGGCTGCGCCCGGACGGTCAGGATAATAGTCGGGCGAGGCGGTGCGCGCGGCCACCTGCAAGTGGCCGCGCTCGACCAGGTAGTCCATCATGCGCGGCCCGGCTTCCAGGTAGGCGCGCTTCATCGCGTCGGAGGACGCGGCGCCCACGGTCTGCTGCAGATAGGTCCAGACCTGTTCGAAGGTGTCGGGATGGCCGGCGCCCTCGCTCTGCGCGTTCAGCGGGATCCACAGCGCGCCGCCGGAGATGGCGGTGGAGCCGCCGATGCGGTCGGTCTTCTCGACCAGCAGCACGTCCAGCCCTTCTTCGCGCGCCGTCAGCGCCGCGGCCATGCCGCCCGCGCCGGAGCCGACGACCAGCGCGTCGACCTCCAGGTCCCATTTGATGCCTTCCATGCTGCTCATGCTCCCGATCCGCCCAGCGATTTGCCGCCGTCCACGAAAATGACCTGGCCTGTGATGAAGTCCATGTGCGGCGCGGCCAGGAAGGACACGGCATTGGCGATGTCTTGCGGTTGCCCGGCACGGCCCGTGGGCTGCAGCGCCAGTTGCGCGGCCAGCCGCTCGGGCGACAGGTTGCGCAGCAGCGGCGTGTCGATCAGGCCGGGCGCGATCGCATTGACCAGAATGCCGCGCGGCGCCAGTTCCATGGCCGAGGCGCGGGTATAGCCCACCAGCGCGGCCTTCGAGGCCACGTAGTGGGGATGGTTCTTCGCGCCCAGGTAGGCGCGCGAGGCGATGTTCACGATCTTGCCGCCCGGCGCCATGTC
Source organism: Achromobacter sp. 1011791174 (assembly GCF_059760925.1). Lineage (NCBI taxonomy): Bacteria > Pseudomonadati > Pseudomonadota > Betaproteobacteria > Burkholderiales > Alcaligenaceae > Achromobacter > Achromobacter sp. 1011791174. The sequence goes on along the minus strand of NZ_JCBANH010000009.1, from coordinate 55,001 downwards.
GCGCGCGGCTTCCTGCGTCAGCGTCGCCACGGCCAGCAGGTTCACTTCATACATGCGGCGGTAGTCGTCGCTGGACACGTCGAAGAACTTGCGCTCGTCGAACAGCCCGGCGTTGTTGACCAGCGCGGCCAGCGGCGCCAGTTCCCGCGCCAGCGCGCGGGTGGCGGCCTCGTCGGCCAGGTCGACGACGCGATGGTCCACGTCCAGGCCCTGCGCGCGCAGCGCGGCGGCCTCGCGCGCGGCCAGCTCGCCGTTGCGGTCGGCCATGATGACGGCGTAGCCGTCGCGCGCCAGCCGCTCGACGATGGCCAGGCCCATGCCGCTGGCGCCGCCGGTGACCAGGGCCTTGCCGGGGCTGGCCTTTGGCTCGCCGGCCGCCGCTGGCGTCGGACTCGATGCGTTCATGATGTCTCCTATACGGCGAGGTAGCCGCCGTCCACGGGCAGCACCACGCCGTTCACATAGCTGGCCATGTCCGAGGCCAGGAACAGGACCGGGCCGACGATCTCGTCGGCGCGGCCGGCGCGCGCCATGGGGGCGCGGCGCATGTACCAGTCGGTGCCGTGGTCCTGGGCGCGCTGGCCGGCCGTCATGTCGGTTTCCATCAGGCCGGGCGCGACGGCGTTGACCCGCACGCCATGCGGCGCCAGGTCGCGCGCCAGCACTTCGGTGAAGGAGCGCACGCCGCCCTTGGACACCACGTAGCCGGCGGTCGAGATGCCGCAGCCATAGGCGACGATGGAGCACAGGTTGACGATGGCGCCGCGCGCGGCCTTGAGCTGTTCGACGAAGGCGTGCGTGACGTTGAACGCGCCCTGCAGATTCACGCCCATGAGACGGTCCCAGATCTCGGGCGTTTGCGGATCGTCGAAGGCCGCGCGGGCGGAGATGCCGGCGTTGTTGACCAGCACGTCGATATTGCCGTGGCGCGCCGCGCAATCGGCGGCGAAACCGCGCACCGCATCGGCGTCGGTGACGTCCAGCGTGGCTTCGACGGCGCGGCCGCCGGCATCGCGGATGGCCTGTGCGCTGGCGGTGGCCAGCGCCGCGTCCAGGTCCGCGACGATCAGCCGCGCGCCCTCTCGCGCGAAGCCCGCCGCGATCGCCGCGCCCAGCCCGCGCCCGGCGCCCGTCACCAATACCAGCTTGTCTTGCATCGACGTCATCTCGTTCCTCCCGATCCACGCACCCACTTCAATACCGTTACCCAAGGCGCCGCGCGCCGCATGCCGCAGTCCTCTCCAAGCGCGGCCGCACGGATCCGGCTCCGCCGGTCCGTCGCGGCGCCCCCTTGGGGGGAGGCGCCGCAGGCGCTTCGGGGGACTAGCCGAGATACGCCTTCTGCACGGCCTCGTCCTCGGCCAGCGCGGCGGATTCGCCTTCGAGCGCCAGTTCGCCGTTCTCCAGGATGTAGGCGTAGCTGGATACCGACAGCGCCAGTTTCACGTTCTGTTCCACCAGCAGGATCGTGATGCCCTGCTCGCGGTTCAGGCGCAGGATGATCTCGAAGATCTGCTCCACCACCAGCGGCGACAGCCCCATGGACGGCTCGTCCAGCAGGATCATGCGGGGCCGCGCCATCATGGCGCGGCCGGTCGCCAGCATCTGCTGCTCGCCGCCGGACAGCGTCGCGGCCTTCTGCTCCAGGCGCTCGCGCAGCCGGGGGAAGGTGTCGCAGACGATGTCCAGGTCGCCCTTGATGGCGCCGCGGTCGCGCCGCAGGTAGGCGCCCATTTCCAGGTTCTCGCGCACGCTCATGTCGCGGAAGATCTCGCGGCCTTCGGGCACCTGCACGATGCCGCGTCCGACGATGGCGTCGGCCGGCAGGCGATGAATGGCCTCGCCGGCGAAGCGCACGCCGCCGGCGGTGGGCGCGACCAGGCGCGAGATCACGTTCAGCGTGGTGGACTTGCCCGCGCCGTTGGCGCCCAGCAGCGCCACGATGGCGCCTTGCGGCACCTTCAGCGACACGTCCTGCAGGGCGCGGATATTGCCGTAGGCGGCCGATACCGCCTCGACTTCAAGCAGATAGTCAGTCACCGGCGGCTCCCTTGCCCAGATAGGCTTCGATGACGCGGGGGTTGCTGCGCACCTCCGCGGGCGTGCCCTCGGCGATCTTCTCGCCGAAGGACATCACCGTGATGCGATCCGAGATCGACATGACCAGCTGCATCACGTGCTCGACCAGCAGCACGGTGATGCCGTCGCGTTCGCACAGCTCGGTCAGCAGGCGGTCTAGCGTCTCGATCTCGCGGTTGCGCAGGCCGGCGGCGGGTTCGTCCAGCAGCAGCAGCTTGGGCGAGATCGCCAGCGCGCGGGCCAGTTCCAGCATCTTCTGGCGGCCGAAGTCCAGGCTGCACGCCGGCGTGTCCAGGAAGTCGGCCAGGCCGACGCGTTCGAGCAGGTGCTCGACGCGCTCGCGCGCCTCGGCGCCGGCGGGACGCAGCAGCGCGCCGGCCGTGGCCGCGCCGTGCGCGTAGGTGCCCAGCAGCGCGTTCTCGCGCACCGACAGCGCGCCGAACAGCTCCAGGTTCTGGAAGGTTCGCGCCACGCCCAGCGCCGCCATTTCATGCGGCTTCTTGCGCGTGATGTCGGCGCCGTCGAAGCTGATGCGGCCGCTGGTGGGACGGTAGTAGCGCGAGATGCAGTTGAAGGTGGTGGACTTGCCGGCGCCGTTCGGGCCGATCAGCGCGTGGATGCGGCCGCGCTCGACCTGCATGGACAGGCCGTTGATCGCGGTCAGGCCGCCGAACTTGACGGTCAGGCCCTGCACCTCGAGGTGGGGGTGCTGGCTCATGCGGCGCTCCCTTGCTTGGTCTTGGCGGCAACCACGGCGGACGCCGCCGCGCGGCGCGCGCCTTGGCGGCCGGCGAACAGCCCCTTGGGAGCGAACATCATGAAGCCCATGAGAATCACGCCATAGATGATTTCCTGGAACGACAGCGCCTGGCGCAGCAGTTCCGAGATCAGGCCGAAGATCAGCGCGCCGGCGATGGCGCCGCGCACCGAGCCGATGCCGCCCACCACCACCATGGTCAGGATCAGGATGGTGGTCTGGAAGCCCAGGCTTTCGGGATGGATGAAGGAGGCGAACAGCGTGTACATGCCGCCGGCGATGCCGGCATAGGCCGCCGACAGCGTGAAGGCCGCGCGCTTGACGGCGTTGACGTTCACGCCCATGGCCTGCGCCGCCACGTCGCTCTCGCGCACGGCGCGGAACGCCGAGCCCAGCTGCGAGCGCGACAGCAGCACGGTGGTCCACAGCAGCAGCGCGGCGATCAGCACGACGAAGGGATAGGCCTTGATGTCCGACACCAGCTCGTAGCCGAACAGCGTGGCCGGCGAGATGCGGAAGCCGTTCGAGCCGTTGGTGACGGCATCCCAGTTCAGGAACACCCACTGCATGGCCTCGCCGAAGGCGAAGGTGGACAGCGCCAGGTAGATGTCGCGCATGCGCAGCGCCAGCGCGCCGATCACATAGCCCATCAGGGCGGCCAGCAGGCCGCCGGCCACGATGGAGACGAAGAAGGGCGGATGCCAGAGGTTGTTGATCAGCCCGGCCGTGTAGATGCCCACGCCGTAGAAGGCGGCGTGCGACAGCGCGAACTGGCCGGTCTCGCCGATGACCAGGTGCAGGCCCAGGGCCAGCACCACGAACACCAGCAGCAGGTTGACGACGTAGATGACATAGCCGCTGGCGAAGAAGGGCAGCGCGGCCAGCGCGATGGCCATCAGCGCCAGCAGGGCGTGGTCGATGCGGTTGGTTTTCATACTTTCTTCACCTGCAGTTTGCCGCCCAGCAGGCCTTGCGGACGCAGCAGCAGCACGACCATGATGGCGACGAAGGGCGCGACCACGATGGCGTTGGTGGAAATGAACAGGCCCACCAGGTTCTCGGCCACGCCGATCACGAAACCGCCGACCACGGCGCCGGGCAGGCTGGTGATGCCGCCCACGATGGCCGCGGCATAGGCCAGGATGGCGATGTGGCCGATGTCCGGGGTGATCAGGATCTTGGGCGTGATGAGCAGGGCCGCCACGGACGAGATCAGGCCAGCCAGCGCCCACACCAGCATGCGGATGCGGGCCAGGTTCACGCCGGTCAGGCGCGCCGCCTTGGGATTCATGCCGACGGCGCGCATGGCGCGGCCGACGCGGGTGTAGCGGAACATGCAGAACAGCAGCAGCATCACGGCCACCGCCACGGCGAAGATCACCAGGTCCAGCTGGGTCAGCACGGCGTCGCCGATGATGATGGCGTCGGTGGGCGCCAGCGGCGGCAGCGAGCGCGGCGTGTCGCCCAGGCCGCTCTGGCGCACCAGGCCCTTGAGCGCGTAGGCCAGGCCCAGCGTGGCGATCACCAGCTGCACGCCCACGCCCTTGGACGCGATCACGCGCTCCATCACCACGCGCTGGAACAGCGCGGCCACCACGGCCACCGCCAGCAGCGTGACGGGAATCACGACCAGGTAGGGCCAGCCCAGCACCAGGGTCAGGAACAATGCGATGTAGCCCCCGACCATGAAGATCTCGCCCTGGGCGAAATTCGGCACGTCGGTGGTCTTGAATACGATGACGACGGCGACGGCCAGCAGCGCGTACACGCTGCCCGTCACCAGTCCCGACAGCACCCCCTGCTGCAGGAACAACCAGATATCGGCAAAACTCATGATGGTCTCCGGCGGCCCGCGCGATGCTGCGCCATCGCGCGGGCGCTGCCCGTGTGATTAAGGCTGGTACTGCCAGACGCTCTTGAAGGCGCCCGGGACCAGCGACATGCTGGTGCCGTCGAACTTGATGTAGATGGCCGATTCCTGAGCGGCGCGGTCATTCGGGCCGAACTCGATCGGACCCGCCATCACGCCGGAATCGAACTTCATGGTTTCCAGCGCGGCCAGCACCTTCTCGCGGGTGGGCTGCGGGCCGGCGGCCTTGAGCGCGTTGACCACCGCCATCGCCGGCGGGATGCCGTAGGGCATGTAGGTCTGCGGATGGCCGGGCTTGGCGGCGAGGTCGGGATAGGCCTGTTTGTACATGTCGTAGACCCAGGTCAGCTTGGGCCCGCCGGGCAGGTCGGACAGCACGTCCTGGATGTAGACGTTCTTGAAGGCGTCCTTGTTGCCGACGTTCTCCACCAGCTGCTTCAGGTCGGCGGTGCCGTTGACGGCCAGCACGATGGGCTTGTTCCAGCCCAGTTCCTGCGCCTTCTTGATGATCAGCGCGGCCGGACGGGCGTAGGTGGTCAGCAGCAGCACGTCGGGATTGGCCGCGCGGATCTTGAGCATGGGCGCGGTCACGTCGGTGATGTTCGGGTTCACCGACTGCACCTGCAGGTCCACGCCGCCCAGCTGCTTGGCCTGGGCGCGCGCGGCTTCCAGGTTCCAGCCGCCGTAGGCGTCATCGTGGTTGATGTAGCCGACCTTCCTGGCCTTCAGGTGTTCCGAGGCGAACTGCACCATCGAGCCGCCCACGGCGTGCTGCGAGATCGAGAACGCGCCGTAGATGTACTTGGACGGCGGATACAGCGCGCCGTCGCCCGAGGCGTTCAGCATCAGCAGCGGAATCTTCTCGCGCTCGACGTATTCGCGCGCGGCCACCACGGCGGCCGAGCAGGAGCCGCCGTTCAGCATGAAGACCTTGTCCTGTTCGGTCAGCTTCTTCACGGCCGCGACCAGGTCGTTGGCGTTGCAGCGATCGTCCTCGATCACCAGCTCCAGCTGGCGGCCATGGATGCCGCCTTCCTTGTTGATCTTGGCGTAATACATCTTGGCCGCGTTCATCACGTCGAAGCCGTAGGCCATGCCGGCGCCGGACAGCGGCGCGAACACGCCGATCTTGATGGTCTTGTCGGTGATGCCCGGTTCCTGCTGGGCCTGGGCGCCGGTGGCGACCGCCCACGCGCAAAGCGCGGCGGCGGCGAAGCGACTGCTGGTCTTCATGGTTGTCTCCCGTTGCTGATCATTTTTTTGCCGTCAGGACCGTCCACGCCGGATGCTGCCCTGTGCGGCGGGCATGGCGCGAAGCGGACCGGGACTGGCGCTGGTCTGGGTACTGGCCTGGGTACTGGGCGGACATGCCGCCAAATTCGAACGACTGCGTGGAACGGCCGGGTGTTGCTACTGCATGCGGTAGCCGCCGTTGACATCGATGATGCTGCCCGTGATGTAGGCGGCGTCTTCCGAGGCCAGGAAGCGGACGGCGGCGGCCACGTCCTGCACGGTGCCGATGCGGCCCAGCGGGATGGCCTGCGCGGCGGCGGCGAGCGCGCCGCTGCTGGTGACGGTGCTGCGCAGCATGTCGGTGTCGATCAGGCCCGGGGCGATGCCGTTGACGGTGATGCCCAGGTGCGCGGATTCGCGCGCCATGGCCTTGGTCAGGCCCAGCACGGCGGACTTGGCGGCGATGTACGAAGCGCTGGAGCGGTAGCCGCCCAGCTGCGCGGCCACCGAGCTGAAGGTGACGACGCGGCCGTGCGGCACCGGCGCGGCTTCGCGGCGGCGCAGGAATTCGCGTCCGCACAGGAACACGCCGCGCGCGTTCACGGCGAAGCTGCGTTCCCAGATATCCAGCGTGGTGTCCTTGATCAGCGGGCGTTCGCCGTTGTCCTGGAACAGCAGCAGGCCGGCGGCGCTGACCAGCACCGAGATCGGGCCGTGGCGCGTCTCGATGTCGTCGAAGGCCGCCATGACCGAGGCTTCGTCGCTGACGTCGAAGGCGCGCGCGTCATGCGGCGCGCCCAGTTCGTCGGCCACGCGGCGCGCGCGGCCGGCATCCACGTCCGACACCACGACCCGGTAGCCGGCCTGCGCCAGCTCCTGGCAGATGGTGGCGCCGATGCCGCCGCCGCCGCCCGTGACCAGGGCAAGACGGGAAGCGGCGCCCGCGGCGGGCGTGGATACATTGGACATGCTGTCTCCTGGCGATCGTGCCGTCCGCCTGGGAAACGGCAACGGCGGCTTTAAATTTTTTGCGATTATGTATACATGCTGGTCGCGCATATATAAGGGCTTTCCCTGATCTTGCTTTGAGGGAAATCAGTCTTCATTGGGGAATTCACTGGGGAAAGCCCTGATGCGAACCCGGTGGCGGGAACGTATGTATTCTTCATGTATACAATGCGGCATGGATACGCTATCTCAACACGTGACCGACACGCTGCGGGACTGGGTGCTGCACGGCAAGTTCAGCCCGGGCGCGCGCCTGGAGGAAATCCCGCTGGCCGAGAAGCTGGGCGTGTCGCGCACGCCGGTGCGCGCCGCCCTGGCGACGCTGGGCAACGAGGGCCTGCTCGAACACCTGCCCAAGCGCGGCTACACGGTGCGGGCCTATGACATCGGCGAGATCGTGGCGGCCTACGAGGTGCGGGCCGCGCTGGAAGGGCTGGCCTGTCGCCAGGCGGCCATGCGCGGCCTGTCGAACGACGCGGTCGCGACCCTGCGCAATTGCCTGGACGAAGGCGACCGCATCCTGGGCAAGGGCGTGCTGCTGCCCGACGACCACATGCCGTACCAGCAGGTGAACATCACGCTGCACAACAGCATCCTGGAAGCCGCCGGCAATCCCTGGGTCAGGCGCTTCGCCACGCAGGCCCAGGCCATTCCCTACGCGTCGGACCGCATCGTCCTGTGGGAAGACCACGGCATCATCCTGCGCTCGCACGATGACCACCACCGCATCGTCAACGCCATCATCGGGCGCGACGGCGCGCGCGCCGAGGATCTGATGCGCGAGCATGTCTACTACGCCGGCATCATCCTGAAGAACAACTACGAGAAGCTGGGGCCGGCCGGAGCCAAGCCGGGCATGGCGCAGCTGGGCGGACGGGTCTGAGCGCCGGGGCTGATGCGCGGCGTCCCGCTACGCCGCATCCCGATACGTCACGCCCCGTGACGGCAAGCCCCGGGTCGGGGATCTAGCCTTCCTGCGCCACCTGGCGCAGCGCCTGTTCGAACACGCCCGTCGGCTGGCCGCCGGACACCAGGTACTTGCCGTTGAGGATCACCGACGGCACCGACGTGATGCCGCGATCGCGCCATTGCGCCTCCTCGGTCCTGACCGCATCGGCATAGCGGCCGGACGCCAGCACCTCGCGCGCCTGCGCCTCGTCCAGGCCGGCGTCGGCCGCCGCGCGCGCCAGCACCTCGGCGTCGCTCGTGTCCAGGTTGTCGTCGTGATAGACCGCCAGCAGGCGCTTCTTAAGCGCGACCTGCAGGGCGGGATCCTGCAGCCCGGCCCAATGCAGCAGCCGATGCGCGTCGAAGGTGTTGTAGGAGCGGTTGTCGTCGGCCATGCGCATCGGCATGCCGACGGCGGCCGCGCGCTCGCTGATCACCTTGCGGTTGGCCTGGATGCGCTCGCGGTCGTAGCCGTACTTGGCCATCAGGCGCTCGATGGTGTTCTGTCCGCCCTTGGGCATGTCGGGGTTCAGTTCGAAGGGCCGGAAATGCAGTTCGACCTCGGCCTCGCCGCGCAGCCGCTCGATCGCGGCCAGCAGGCCGCCCAGGCCCACCGCGCACCACGGGCAGGCCACGTCCGAGACGAAATCGATGCTTATCTTTGCCATGGAACGCTCCGGAGAATGTGGGCTGGGCGCGGCCGGGCATGAAAACCGCCGCGCGGCAATGCGGAAAATGGAAAATTGTTGCCCATGGGGCAGAGGAGTACAGTACACCTTCCTGTCAGGTGCATCCGATAAAGTAAACCGCAGTGTTTTACTGGAAAGGACAGATCACCGTGGAATCGCCCTCCTCAGGCACCCCGGCCCCGGATCCTTCCGAGACCGACGCGCAGGTCGCGCTGCCGCGCCGCCGCGCGCTCATGCTGGGCCTGGCCGGCGTCGCGCTTGAAGCCGGACTGCTGGCCTATCCCTCCCTGCTCTGTGCTCAACCCGCCGCGCAACCGTCTGCCGCGCCCGTGGCCGACGATGGTTTCCTCGCGCTGTCGCGCGCGCTGACCGACCACGCCCACCTGAACCCCGTCACCGCGCGCCGCATGCGCGACGCGCTGGAGCGTTCCGGCGTGCGTCAGGCCGGCGACTGGCCCAGGCTGGCCGCGCTGGCCGCCAGCCATCCCACCGCCGACGCGCTGATGGCCGCGGCCAGGCAGGCCGGGCTGCAGGACCTGGCCAGCGACATCGTCGCCGCCTGGTACACGGGCACCGTGGGACGCGGGCCGACCGCCGTCGTCGTTGCCTATGAAGAGGCGCTGATGTACCAGCCCGTGCGCGACGCGCTCACCGTGCCCACCTATTGCAGCTATGGCCCGCTCTGGTGGACGGCGGCCCCGCCGGATCCGGCGTCCATGCCGCCCGAGCCTCCCCTGATCGCTTCACCTGGCGCAACCCTATGAGACAAGCAGAATTCTCCGCCGACGGCGACGCGCGCGCGGACATCGTCGTCGTCGGCTCGGGCGTCGTGGGCGCGATGATCGCGGACCAGCTGAGCGCCCGCGGCCACTCCGTGCTGATCCTGGAGGCCGGCCTGCGCATCGAGCGCGCCCAGGCCGTGGAAAACTGGCGCAACATGCCCTTCGCCAATCGCCTGGGATCCGATTTCCAGGGCCTGTATCCACAGTCCCCGCTGGCGCCGGCGCCGCTGTATTTCCCGGAAAACAACTACGTTCACCTGACAGGTCCCAGCGGCAGCGGCTTCAAGCAGGGCTATCTGCGCACCGTGGGCGGCACCACCTGGCATTGGGCGGCGTCCTGTTGGCGCCACCTGCCGGTGGACCTGCGCATGCAATCGGCCTACGGCGTGGGCCGCGACTGGCCGATCTCATACGAGGAGCTGGAGCCTTACTACCTGCAGGCCGAGAACGAGATGGGCGTGGCCGGTCCCAACGATCCCGCGCAGCAATCGCCGGTCGAGCGCAGCGGTCCCTATCCGATGGACATGGTGCCGTGGGCCTATGGCGACCAGCGTTTCGCCGACGTGGTGAACCCGCATGGCTACCGCTCGGTGCCCATTCCGCAGGGCCGCAGCACGCGGCCCTGGCGCGGCCGTCCCACCTGTTGCGGCAACAACAATTGTCAGCCTATCTGTCCGGTCGGCGCCATGTACAACGGCATCCATCATGTCCAGGCGGCCGAGGAGAAGGGCGCCATCGTGCTGCCGCAGGCCGTGGTCTACAAGATCGACACGGACGAGAACAATCGCGTCACCGCCGTGCACTGGTACGACCAGGCGCGCAAGTCGCACAAGGCCACCGGCCGGCATTTCGTGCTGGCCTGCAACGCGCTGGAAACCCCGCGCCTGCTGCTCATGGCCGCCAATGAACGCAACCCCGCCGGCATCGCCAATTCGTCTGACCAGGTGGGCCGCAACATCATGGACCACTCGGGCTTCCATTGCTTCTTCCTGGCCAGCGAACCGCTCTGGCCGGGACGCGGCCCGGCGCAGAGCAGCTGCCTGGTGGGGCCGCGCGACGGCGCCTTCCGTTCGGCCTATTCGGCCAACAAGATGATCCTGAACAACATCACCCAGGTCGCGTCGGCCACGCAGGCCGCCATGGACATGGGCCTGGCTGGCAAGGCGCTGGACGCCGAGATCCGCCGCCGCGCCGCGCATGGCGTGGACCTGTCGATCAGCCTGGAGCCGCTGCCGGACCCCAACAACCGCCTGACCCTGAGCAAGACGCGGATGGATCCGCTGGGGCTGCCCTGTCCGGACGTCAACTACGACGTGGGCGACTACGTGCGCAAGGGCGCCGAGGCCGCCCATGCGCAGCTGCGGCATATCGGCACGCTGTTCCAGGCCACCGAATTCCGCATCACGACACAGCTCAACGCCAACAACCACATGATGGGCAGCGTCATCATGGGCGCCAATCCCAAGGACTCGGTGGTGAATGGCGACTGCCGCGCGCACGACCACGACAATCTCTGGCTGCCGGGCGGCGGCGCGATGCCCTCGGCCAGCGTGGTGAACAGCACCTTGAGCATGGCCGCCCTGGGCCTGAAGGCCGCGGCGGCCATCGCCAAGCAGATGGATGCCGCCGCATGATGCCCGCCGCCCGCTCCGCGCATGTCGTTTCCGATCCGGGTTCCCCGCGCCCGCGCGCCTGGCTGCGCCTGGGCCTGGGCGCGGCGCTGTGGCTGGGGCTGGCCGCCGGCGCCGCCGCGCAGGCGCCGGCCGAGGCCGACGCGCGCCTGCTCGAACGCGGCCGCTCGCTGGCCATCGCCGCCGACTGCCTGGCCTGTCACACGCAGGCCGGCGGCGGCAAGCCATATGCCGGCGGCTATCCCATCAACAGTCCGCTGGGCGTCATCTACGCCAGCAACATCACGCCGTCCAGGACGGCGGGCATCGGCGACTACAGCGAGGCGGATTTTGCCCGCGCGCTGCGCGAGGGCGTGCGCAAGGATGGCGCCCGGCTGTATCCGGCCATGCCCTACACGTCCTACACCTTGATCACCGACGAGGACATGAAGGCGCTGTACGCCTATTTCATGAAGGGCGTGGCCCCGGTGGATGAACCCGCTCCCGTCACGCGGCTGCCGTTCCCGTTCAGCGTGCGGGCCTCGATGCTGGGATGGAACCTGTTATTCCTGGACAACCGGCGCTACACCCCGGATCCGTCCAAGAGCGAGCAGATCAACCGTGGCGCCTATCTGGCCAATGCGCTGGCGCATTGCGGCAGCTGCCATACGCCGCGCAACGCGCTCATGGCCGAGGACGCCGGCCGCGCGCTGGGCGGTGGCCCCGTCGGGCCGTGGTACGCGCCGAACATCAGCTCGGATCCCGTCGCTGGCATCGGCGGCTGGTCGGAGGACGAACTGGTGCAGTACCTGCGCACCGGCCGCGTCGCCGGCAAGGCCCAGGCCGGCGGCATGATGGCCGAGGCGGTCGAGAACAGTTTCCAGCACATGCCCGAGACGGACCTTCGGGCGATCGCGGCCTACCTGAAGAGCACCGCGCCGGTCGGCCCCGAGCCCGCGGCGGACAGCAAGCGCCCGGCCGGGACCGCCTATGACCAGGGCCGCGCGGCCAGCGACGAGGCGCGGCGGCGCGGCCTGGACAGCCAGACCGCCACCGCCAGCCTGAAGTCCGGCGCCGCGCTGTTCAGCGGCTATTGCGCCAGCTGTCACCAGTCCAGCGGCGCGGGCAGCGCCAACCAGGCCTATCCCTCGCTGTTCCACAACACGGCCACCGGCGCGGGCACGGCGGCCAACCTGGTCGCGACCATCCTGTACGGCATCGACCGCAATGTCGGCGATCAGCACGTGCTGATGCCGCGCTTCGATCAGAAGTCCTATGTCAATCCGCTGACCAACCAGCAGGTGGCGGACATTTCCAATTACGTGCTGGCGAGCTACGGCAATCCGGATCTGCGGGTCACGCCCGCGGACGTGCAGCAGTCCCGCGATGGCGGCCCCGTGCCGCTGCTGGCGAAGGCCCAGCCTTATCTGGTGCCGGGCGGCGTCGCCGTCCTGGTGGTGCTGCTGCTTCTGCTGCTGGCGTGGCGGCGGGTGTGCAGGCGTCGGTCGCGCTAGGAGGGCCGGCTGTCCTTCTACGAAGCCAGCATCGCTGCGGCGGCGATCGGAGCAGGTTGCCGTACGCTTTACAGTGAAGACATGAGCCACGGGCAGATCCTCGAGGATGGCCTGACGATAACGAATCCGTTCCGGGCGCCGCGACCGTGAGAGTGATATCGAACGCAAAAATTCGATATTTCTATTTTTGGATTCTTGTTTGCTCGAGCATTAACGAGGTATTGAGATACTTCCCCGACAGCAGCGTTGCTTGTCACCGTCGTTCGAGCTATATACTCGGCCACCTCCATGAAAATGAATAAGAATCGTGAACGACGTAGCGCCGTATTCCGCTCGCATACGCCGCATGGTTTTTGTCCTGGGCCTTGGCGTGCCGGTGGCTATGGCGATCATCGCGCTATGGCAATGGCAGCGCGTTGGCGCCTTGCCGACGGTGCCGGTGACATCCTTGCGTTATTACGGGCAGCGCAGCCCGTGGGTGCATGACGCGCTGGCGCTGCTGGCGCCCTTGACGCTGTTGCTGGGCGTCCTGGCGACCGCGTCCTTCTGCGCGGCGCTGGTGGCGATCCGCCGCGCCACGGCGCGGGCCATGCAGTCGCGCGACGCACTGATGCAGGCCTTCGAGAACGGCCGCCGCTGGCTGCCGAAGTTCATGCTGTCGCAGACCGTGCTGGTGTTCGGCGGACTGATCACCCTGCTGAGTTTCGAAGCCATCATCATCCTGAGCCGGCCGGGCGTGTCGGACGGCGGCGTCAAGCTGGGCGTGTTCCTCGCCATGGTCGCGCTGGCGCTGGCCTGGTACGGCTTCAAGATGCTGTATGGCGCGCTGCGCCAGTCCGAGCGCCAGGGCGAGCCCGAGCCCATTCTGCTCATGGGCCAGTCGCTGGCGCCGCATCAGGCGCCGCGCCTGTGGGAGTTCGTGCGCGAGATCGCCAAGCGGACAGACGCGCGCGCGCCCGACGCGGTCGTTGTCGGCCTGAACGAAGGCTTCTTCGTCACCGAGCATCCGGTGGCGCTGGTCAGCGGCCAGCCGGTGCCCGAGGGGCGCGTGCTGTACCTGCCCTTGCCCTATATGGCTTTCCTGGACCGCGCCCAGGTGTCCGCGGTGATCGCGCACGAGCTTGGCCATTTCACCGGCGAGGACACGGGCTACAGCCTGCGTTTCGCGCCCATTTACCGCAGCTTCCTGGACAGCATCTACGCCATCGCTAACGAGCACGACGAGAAGGACGACGGCTCGCGCGCCTGGGTCGCCGCGCCGGTCACGCTGTATGGCAAATGGTTCCTCGCCAGTTTCGAGGAAGCCATGCATCACTGGAGCCGCGAGCGCGAGCTGGCGGCCGACGCTTTCGGCAGCCGCATCGCCGGCACGGAATCGTCCGCGCTGGCGCTGCTGCGCATTTCCGGGCTGCACCGGATCGTGGACGCGGCGCTGGCGCACAACCAGCAGGCGCCGGCAGAGGAGCGCGGCGGCGTGCTGAAGATGGTGCGCCGGCTGGTCGCCGAGCACGGGCTGGATGACCCGCAAGAGCGCCTGCAGGACCAGCAGGCGCATCCGCTGGACAGCCACCCGTCGCTCAAGCAGCGCCTGGACGCGCTGGGCGTGGCCATCACGCCCGAGCTGCTGGCCCGCGCGCGCGATCCGCGCGACGCCGCGCTGCTGGTCGAGCTGGGGCTGGAATCGGCCGTGTCCGCTTGAGCGCCGGCAACCGCGCTGCGCAGGTTTCGCTGATCCCATCCGGAGACGTCATGAATGACATCGCATCCTCGCTGGAACAAGAATTCACCACGCATGCGCAAGCGGACCGCGACGCGTATATCGCAGAGCTGAAGCGGCTGGAGGCGGCCGGGCGCGGCAGCGTGGAGATTACGCCGCATTCGGTCGGACTGCCGGTGCTGTTCGGCGGCGCGGGCGCCGCGGTGCTGTATGGCGCGCTGTCTTCCCGTCATCTGACGACGATGGAAGTCCTGCTGTTCTCGTTGCTGGGTCTGGCGCTGCTGTCCAGCCTGTGGATGATGTTGGGCCCGCGCGAGCCTTGCTACACCCTGTGCGAGGAAGGCATACGGGTGCGCGGCGGCGACCTGACGCCCTGGGACAGCATTTCGGACTGGCGCGTCAATGAGACCCGCTACTCCTTCCTGCCCATTTCCGTTGCCTTGGTGCTGAACTACGAGGCGGGTTTCACGCCGCCGCCGCTCAAGCGTCCGTTCTCGGTCGGCGTGACGCGCCACAATCGCAAGACGGGCGAGTACGTGACCGACCTGACGCTGTACACCGGCCCCAAGGGCATGAGCGTGGCGCAGCTGACCGAGCGCATCAACGATTTCCACATGGCGGCGCAGGCGCGCGCCGAACTGGCGCGCCTGGGCTGATCGACAGGGAACACTGGCGGGCCCGGCAGGCGCGCCGCAAGGCGTCCGATCGCCGCGAGCGCGGCGGCTTGCCCCACGGCGCGTCGGGGCCGGTCCGGCTCCGACGCCCGCGACCACGCAGGCTTACTTCGTGACGCCGTTTTCCACGCAGGGGTGGAATTCGCCGCTGTCCTTGTCCAGCAGGAACAGCACGCCGGTGGCGACGCCGAAGTAGGTGCCGTGCAGTTCCAGCTCGCCGCTTTCGACGCGGCGGCGGATGAAGGGGAAGGTCAGCAGATTGTTCAGGCTCTGCTTGATCACGGCCAGTTCGAGGCGCTTGAGGTCGGCGTTGCGGTCGCCGGTGGATTCGCCCAGGCCTTCGGCCACGGGCTCGATCTGGGTCATCCACTTGCGGATGAAGTCGCCGCGGCTCAGCGGCTTGGCGTCGTCGTAGAACGCGCGCACGCCGCCGCAGGACGCGTGGCCCAGCACCACGATGTGCTTGACGTTCAGGCCGTTGACCGCGAATTCGATGGCGGCGCTGGTGCCGTGGTAGGACGATTCGGTATCCGGGTCACAGGGCGGCACCAGGTTGGCCACGTTGCGCACCACGAACATCTCGCCCGGTCCGGCGTCGAAAATCAGTTCCGGGGCGACGCGGGAGTCGCAGCAGCCGATGATCAGGATTTCCGGGTTTTGTCCGGTTTCCGCCAGCTTCTGGTAGCGCGAACGCTCGGCGGGGAAGCGGCCGTCGAGGAAGGATTGATAGCCGTCAGCGAGTCTTTTGGGGAACATGGTTTTCACATCCTAATAACTGGGCCAGGGAGACTGGCGAGCCGACAGACGCAAGAAGGGGCTTCGCGCGGAAGCCCCTGTCATCGAGTCGGCAATGCCAATTTTCCCATAAGTTGGGTCCCTCCCGAAGCGCCTTTGGCGCTCCCCCCCAGGGGGCGCCGCTGCGGACCGGCGGAGCCGGATCCGCGCGGCCTGGCTTGGGGGGGCGCGCTACGTGGCGGGCGCGGTTGCAGATGCCTGCAAGATAAAAGGGTCGCATTGACGCATGGGCTACCAGGCCTGCACGTCCAGCGCCGTCACCCGCGCCGCCGGCAGCGGCGTGACTGCCCGCACCAGCCGGATCTGTCCCGGCGCCAGCGGTCCCGTCACGCCGTCCTGCACCCGGCCGATCTCGCGGCCCTGTTCGTCGTACAGCACGAAGGTCAGCATGACGCTGTTGATGGGGCGGGCGGATTGATTGGCGAGCGAGCCGGTGATGGTGGAGCCGTTCTGGGCGTCGCGCACGGTCTGGATATTGCCCAGCGTGACGCCGTAGGCCAGGCTTTGCGCCGACGCGCCGCCGCCGGCCAGGCAGGCCAGCGCGGCAAGGAAGGCTAGGGCGGTTTTCATGGTCGTCTCCTTTCGGGGCTCGCCGCGGCGGGCAAGGCGCGCTGTGTCGCGGCGTTTCTATCTCACACCTTTACGCCCCGGCGCACAACGGGTGGCGAGGGGCAATGGGTAACAGGTTGCGAGGGTTGCACCCAGATTCGACAGGGGATGGCGCGGCTGCATCCGAATGTCTCCGGCTTGCGGGCATTCTAGCGTCGCCGGCGTGTCGCGGCGAGGGTGCGCGCCCGCCGCGTTTGTCTATGATCAGCCGGACGCGAGGCGGTCGTTTTTCAGCTGCCAGACAGCTGGCGGGCGCCCCTGGCGCCTTAGCGTTTTTTAACTTCTTACGCTCTTGCGAAGCCCTGGTGTTTGCCCGATGATGAGCACGCCGGCGCCTTGTCCGGCGGACCGTGCGGCCCGATCCCGCGCCCCTCGGGCGCCCCGGGCGCTCAAAGAGAGGAATCCATGTTTTCCCGCACCAGCCAGCTGGCTTCGGCCTTAGTCCTTTCCGCTTGCTTCGCCGGGGCCGCGTTCGCGCAGACCGCCGCGCCCGCCGCCGCCCAGCCCGCCAAGACCCCCACGCCGCAGCAGCAGCGCATGGCCGACTGCAACAAGTCGGCCGAGGGCAAGAAGGGCGACGATCGCAAGACCTACATGAGCGCCTGTCTGAAGGGCGAGCAGCCGGCGCCGGCCAAGCAGCTCACGCCACAGCAGCAGAAGATGAAGGACTGCAACGCCAAGGCCGGCGAGCAGAAGCTCACCGGCGACAAGCGCAAGACCTTCATGAGCACCTGCCTGAAGGGCTGAGCGCCTGCGCTTCAAACGCAACCGGGCCGCGCAAGCGGCCCGGCGTGTTTGTGGCGGTCCATTCCGATCCGGCGCGCAGCCGCGCGGGTGTCCGAGCCGGAAGGACGCGCCGCCTCAGACCGTGGCGATCGGCGTCACCGGCGAGCCGATGGCGTGCGGCAGGCGCAGCGGCGGCGCGGTCAGCATGAAGCGGTGGCGGCTATTGGCGCGCAGCCAGTCGGCCAGGTCCTTCAGGTACCACAGCTCGGCCAGCGGCAGGCCCAGCTTGAACAGGCAGTGGTGGTGCAGCGGCAGCATGGGCCGCGGGCCGCTGCGCTCGCGCGCGGGATAGGCTTCCACCGCGTAGTTGTCGGCGCAGATGGCGGCGATGCCGCTGTCGGTGATCCACTGCAGCAGCGCCTCGTCGGTGCCGTCCAGCGCGGCGCCGTAGCTGTGCAGCGTGTCGGCGTCGGGCTGGCCGTTCATGGCGACCACGGCCTCGGCGTAGCCGGTGCGCAGCACCAGCATGTCGCCCGGCTCGATCTCGATGCCGTCGGCCTCGATCACGCGCATCAGCTCGGCGTGGCCGATCAGCGTGCGGCCGGCGCCGTAGTGGCGTTCCAGGTCGACCAGCACGCCGCGTCCCTGCATGCCTTTCTGCGCCAGGTGCTCGATGCCCAGCTTCAGCGCCGCCGACGGGCCGCCGCTGTCGCAGCCGCAGCCCGCGTGGCTGCCGTCGGCCGGGCCGATCACGTCCACGCCGGCGGCATAGCCGTTGTAGTAGCGCAGCTCGGGCCGGCCGTCGCCGTCGGCGTCGAACAGCGCGCCGACGTGGGCCAGCGCGTCCCATTGCGTCGAGTACTGCATGGACAGCAGCACCTGGTCGTCGCTCAGCACGTCCAGCGCGTCGGGATTGACGTTGCGCAGCGGGAAGTTCAGGTAGGGCGTGTCGCGCAGCCGCGTCGGGCTCAGCTGCGGCGGATGGCGGCGCGGGTTGAGCACGTTGCCGCCGGGCAGGTCCAGCGGCAGCGACAGGCAGAAGGTCTTGCCGGCGCGGATCTCGCGGGCGCCCTTGAGCACCTGTTCTTCGGTGATGAGGTTGAGGCGGCCGAGTTGGTCGTCGGGGCCGAAGTCGCCCCAGTTCGAGCCCTCGGGCCGGTGTTTCCAGCGTTGCATGCGGTGTCCTCCGGGATTCACTGGGCCAGCAGGAAGCCGAGCACGGCGCGGTTGAATTCCTCGGGCCGTTCCCAGTTGGAGATGTGTGACGTGTCCAGCTCGACGTAGCGCGCGCCGGGGATGGCGGCGGCCAGCTCGCGGCCCTGGGCCGGCGTGGCGGCCAGGTCGTGGGTGCTGGAGATGACTAGCGTGCGCGCGCGGATGGCGGCGACGCGGTCGCGGTAGTCGGCGTCGCGCAGCGCGGCGCAGTTGCGCGAGTAGCCGGCGTCCGGCGTGCGGCGCAGCATGTCCACCAGCACCTGCGACAGGCCCGGCTCGGCGGCGCGGTAGCCGTCGGTCAGCCAGCGCTCGACCAGGGCCGGCGCCATTTTTTCCAGCGTCTGTTCGGCCACGGCGTTGATGCGCGTGGTCCAGCCTTCGGCCGAGCCGATGCGGGCGGCCGTGTTGCACAGGATCAGGCTGTCGACCCGTTCCGGGTGGGCCAGCGCCAGCGCGATGCCGGTGGGGCCGCCCATGGACAGGCCGCAGAAGTGGGCGCGCGCGATGCCCAGGCTGTCCAGCAGCTCGGCGATGTCGCCGGCCAGCTGTTCGAAGCGGTATTCGCCGTCGGGGATCGAGGACTTGCCGTGTCCGCGCGTGTCGTAGCGCAGCACGCGGAAATGCTTGCTCAGCTCAGGCACCTGGCGCGCCCACATGTCGGCGCAGGTGCCCAGCGAATTGGACAGCACCAGCACGGGCGCGTCGGCGGGGCCGTCGATGACGTAGTACAGCCGGGCCTGGCTGAGATCGGCATAAGACATGGATGTTCCTCGAGGGTGAAGCCGGACGGCGGCGATGCCGTCCGGCGCATGGGGTGGCCGCGCCGCGCGGGCGGGCGGCGGGCTTACAGGTGGCAGACGCCGTCGACGTAGGCCTTGCGCCAGCGCGTGATGGCCACGCGCTCGAACAGGCCGGCCTGGGCGAAGGGATCGGCGTCGATGAACTGCTGCGCGGCTTCGCGCGTGTCCAGGTCGACCAGGTACAGGCCGCCGCCGGCATCGGCGCCGTCGTCCTGCAGCTTGGCGCCGCAGGCCAGCAGCAGGCCCTTGTTGGCGTCCAGGTATTCCAGGTGCGCGGCGCGCTGCTGCTGGCGCACGGCCTGGTGGCCGGGCTTGTCGAAGGTCTCGATGATGTAGGGCATGGCGGCTTCGCCTCAGATGGCCGAGGGATGACGCGCCAGCGCCGTCACCTGGATGTCCATGTACGGGAACAGCGGCAGCGAGGCCAGCAGGGTGTGCAGCTCGTCGTTGCTTTCCACGTCGAAGATGCTGACGTTGGCATAGCGGCCGACCACGCGCCACAGGCTCTTCCACTTGCCGTCGCGCTGCAGCTGTTGCGCCAGGGCCTTTTCGTCGGCCTTGAGCTTGTCGGCGCGCTCGGCCGGCATGTCGACGGGCAGATTGACTTGCATTTGAACCATGAACAACATGATGGATTCTCCGGGTTGCGGCCCCGGCATCGCGGAGCCTGGTCGGGCCGCGCGGCGCGGCCCGGGGTGTCGATAAAGGGCGCGGGCGCGTTGGCCCGGCCCGGGTTCAGTTCGCGAACTTCAGCGGCAGGCCGGTCAGGCGCAGCAGCTCGTCGGGCGTGACGCCGCCGAACAGGTCGGTCACGGTGACGCCGTCGGCGCGGATGTCGAACACCGCCACGTCGGTGTACACGCGCGACACGCAGCGCACGCCGGTCAGCGGGTAGGTGCAGGCCTGCACCAGCTTGCTCTGGCCTTCGCGGGTCTGCAGTTCCATCATGACGAACACGTCCTTGGCGCCGATGGCCAGGTCCATCGCGCCGCCCACCGCGGGAATCGCGTCGGGGGCGCCGGTGTGCCAGTTGGCCAGGTCGCCGTGCTGCGACACCTGGAAGGCGCCCAGCACGCAGATGTCCAGATGGCCGCCGCGCATCATGGCGAAGGAATCGGCATGGTGGAAGAAGGCGCAGCCGGGCAGCTCGGTCACGGGCTGCTTGCCGGCGTTGATCAGGTCGTAGTCCTCTTCGCCCTTGGCCGGCGCCGGACCCATGCCCAGCATGCCGTTCTCGGTGTGCAGGATGACTTCGCGGTCGGCCGGCAGGTGGTTGGCGACCAGGGTCGGCAGGCCGATACCCAGGTTCACGTAGGCGCCTTCGGGAATGTCGCGGGCGACGCGCGCGGCGATCTCGTCGCGGCTCAGTTTGTTTTGGCTCATTGCTGTTCCTTGGCGGCCGGGGCGGCGTCGATCCGCACCACGCGTTGCACGAAGATGCCGGGGGTGACCACGTTCTCGGGATCGAGCTCGCCCAGTTCGACGATCTCGCGCACCTGCGCCACGGCCACGCGCGCCGCGCTGGCCATGATGGGGCCGAAGTTGCGCGCGGTCTTGCGGTACACCAGGTTGCCCCAGCGGTCGCCGCGCTCGGCCTTGATCAGCGCGTAGTCGGCGTGCAGCGGGTATTCCAGCACGTACTGGCGGCCGTTGATTTCGCGGGTTTCCTTGCCCTCGGCCAGCGGCGTGCCGTAGCCCGTGGGCGTGAAGAAGGCGCCGATGCCGGCGCCGGCGGCGCGGATGCGCTCGGCCAGGTTGCCCTGCGGCACCAGCTCCAGCTCGATCTTGCCGCTGCGGTACAGGCCGTCGAAGATCTGCGAGTCCACCTGCCTCGGGAACGAGCAGATGATCTTGCGCACGCGGTTCGCGCCCAGCAGCGCGGCCAGGCCGGCGGTGCCGTTGCCGGCGTTGTTGTTGATGATGACGAGGTCCTTGGCGCCCTGTTCGAGCAGCGCGTCGATCAGCTCCATCGGCTGGCCGGCCGTGCCGAAGCCGCCGATCATGACGGTCGCGCCGTCGGGTACGTCCGCCAGGGCGGTCGCCGCGTTGGCAACAAGCTTAGAGATCATGGTGTTCGCTCATAGGTGGCATGTCATAATTTGTTCTTCTATAGAACATTCGTTCTTCTGAAGAACATCGTTTCATGGGGCCGACGCGAGCGTCAAGGCGAGCCGGCACGGCGTCGTCCCCAGGATTTTCATAGGTGGCAGCAGACCGATGGCCGAGCAGGACGCCCAGCAACCCAGCGACAGCTACGTGCAATCCTTCGCGCGCGGCCTGTCCGTGATCCGGGCGTTCGGCCCCGACCGCGCGCAGATGACGCTGTCCGAAGTCGCGGCCGTGACCGGCCTGACGCGCGCTGGCGCGCGCCGCATCCTGCTGACGCTGGAGCACCTGGGCTACGTCACCGTCGAGGACCGCAGGTTCGCGCTCACGCCGCGCATCCTGGAGCTGGGCTACGCCTACCTGTCCGCCACGCCGCTGTGGAACCTGGCGCTGCCGTACATGGAGGAAGTGGCCGAGCAGACGCGCGAGTCGTGTTCCGTGTCGGTGCTGGAAGGCGCCGACGTGGTCTACATCCTGCGCCTGTCCACGCACAAGGTCATGACCATCAACCTGGCCGTGGGCAGCCGCCTGCCGGCCTGGGTCACGTCCATGGGCCGCGTGCTGCTGGCCGGCCTGCCCCCGGCCGAGCGCGACCGCGTGCTGGCCATGAGCCAGATCCAGGCCTACACGCCGCACACCGTCACCGACGTGGCGGAACTCAGGCGCCTGCTGGACGGGGTGCGCGCCGACGGCTACGCCTGCGTGGCGCAGGAGCTGGAGCCGGGGCTGCAATCGGTGGCCGTGCCCATCGTCGACCGCAGCGGCCGCGTGATCGCGGCGATGAACGTCAGCGGCCACGCCAACCGCTACACGCGCGAAGCGATGCTGGAAGCCTTCCTGCCGCCGCTGCGCCGCGCCGCCGACCAGATCAACCACGCGCTGCTGCGCCGCTAGGCGGCGCGGGCGGGACGGGGAGCGGAAGGCGGCGGGCATCATGACGGGATTCAGATCGGCGCAATGCCCAGCGTGGTGCCGCCGCACACGTACAGCATCTGTCCGGTGACGAAGCCGTTGTCGGGCGACAGGAAGAACATCGCCGCGCGCGCCACGTCCTCGGGCGTGCCCAGGCGCTTGACCACGATGCTGTTGATGATGCGCTCGGTCTGTGGCGCGCCCGCCGGATTGCTCTTCGTGAACAGATCCGTGGCGATGGGGCCGGGGCCGATGGCGTTGACCGTGATGCCGTCGCCGCCCAGTTCCATGGCCAGCGTGCGCGTCAGGCCCACCAGCCCGGCCTTGGTGGCCGAATAGACCACGCGGTCGGGCTTGCCCAGCGCCGCGCGCGACGACATGTTGACGATGCGGCCGAAGCCCGCCGCGCGCATGGCCGGCAGCGCCGCCTGCACCAGGATCAGCGCGGTGCGCAGATGCAGGTTGACCACATAGTCCAGGTCTTCCAGCGTCGCCGTGTCGGCCGTGCCCGGCCGCGTCGCGCCCGCGTTGTTCACCAGCCCCACGATGTCATACGCCGCCGTCACCTCGCGCGCCACTTCCTTCGTGCGCGCCTCGTCGGTCAGGTCGGCCTGGTAAGACACCAGCCCCGCCGGCGGCGCGTCCGGCAGCCGGTAGTCGATGTTCACCACCGCGTGGCCCGCATCCAGCAACATGCGGACAATCGCCGCCCCGATCCCGGCGCTGCCGCCGGTGACAAGGTAAGCCCGTGGTTTGCTCATATCCGCTCCCATATCTTCAATTCAAAAATCCCGCAAACGCATCACGCCAATCCGCTCGGGCCGTTTGGTACTTCGCAAGAACCAGCCCTTCCAATCTGAGCCACCCTCCCCAAGCGGGGTCACCACCAGATCCGGCTCCGCCGGTCTGTAGGTGACGCCCCCTGGGGGGCGCGCGTAGCGTGTACGGGGGAGCCTAATGCGTGGCGTAGCCCCAAAGGAGGACGGCGGCGATGTGAATCACGCCCACCCACAGCATCATGATCACCGTGTAGCCCATCACGTCGCGCAGCTTGAGCTTGGACAATGCCAGCGCCGGCAGGATCCAGAAGGGCTGCACCAGGTCGTTCCAGGCGTTGCCCAGCATCACGGCCATGGTGGTCTGGTTCAGCGCGCTGCCGATTTCCTTGGCGGCGTCGATCATGAACGGACCCTGGATCACCCAGTGGCCGCCGGCGGACGGCGCGAAGAAGTTGATGACGAAGGAGCTGATCAGGCCCCAGAAGGGCAGCGTCTCGGGCGTGGCCACGTCGACGAAGATCTTCGAAATGGTGGTCACCAGGCCCGAGGCCGCCATGATGGCCATGATGCCGGCGTAGAACGGGTACTGCAGGATGATCCCGGAGATGGTCTTGATGCCCTCGGTCAGCTTGGCCACGTAGGCGGCCGGCGTGCCCAGCAGGATGATGCCCAGGAACAGGATGATGAAGTTGATCAGGTTCAGGTCCAGCGAACCGCCGCCCGTGAAGTGCAGCACCACGTAGCCCACGCCCATGAGGCCGATCAGCAGGCTCAGGATGCGGCTGTTGTTCAGGCGGGTGGCGATGGTGTTCTTTTCCAGCATGTCGTCGGCGCCGCCGGCCTGCGTCGCGTCGCGGTCGATGGCGGGGTCCACTTCCACGACCTTGTCGCCCAGCTTGGGATGCAGCCAGGCGTTCAGCAGCGGCAGCGTCACGATGATGACCAGGCTGGTGATCAGCATGGGCACCGAGAAGATGGTCTCGGTCAGCGGGATCACGCCCATCTGGCCGGCCGTCGGATGGCCCGGCGTGGCGACCAGCACGGGGATGCTGGCCGACAGGCCCAGGCCGTACATGGTGAAGCCGCTATAGGCCGCCGCGATGATCAGCGGGTAGTGCACGCCCTTGACCTTCAGCGCCAGCTTCTTGGCGACCACGCCGCCGATCACCAGGCCGAAGCCCCAGTTCAGGTAGCTGCCGATGCCGCCGACCAGCGTGGCGACGATGATGGCGGTGCGCGGCTGGTGCACGTGGCTGACGATGCGGTCCAGCAGGCGGTCGGTCAGCGGCGCGGTGGCCAGCACATAGCCCATCGCCAGGATCACGGCCATCTGCGTGGTGAAGGCCAGCAGGCTCCAGAAGCCCTTGCCCCAGGCCGTGGTCATGGCCGTCAGGCTCTTGCCTTCGACGCCGATGGCCAGCAGCACGGTGAGCAGTGTCAGCGCGATCGCGAAGACGAAGGGGTCGGGCAGATACTTGCGCATCAGCTCCGTGAAAAAGGACGCCAATTTATTCATGTTGCCTCCAGCAAACTCCGGGTAGGGCGTGGTTCTGTGCCGTTTCCATCGCCGGGCGCACGCGCCTGGCGACGGAACAGCGGTCTTCTTTGTGTGGTCGGGCTCGTGGCCCGGTGGCGGCAGTGGTCGGTGCCCTGCGCCTTATGTTTGGGTATTCGGTGTCGCGCGGCGGCCGTCAGCCGCCGCCAGCCTTGCGCTCCAGCCAGGCGGCCAGTTCGGCCAGCGCCTCGCTCTTCTCGCGCAGCACGCGTTCGCGGCGTTCGGGGCTCCAGGCATAGAAGCCCTGGCCGCTCTTGGCGCCCAGCTCGCCGCGCTCGACCTTGCCGCGCAGCAGCTCGGACGGCTCCTGGCGGTTTTCCAGGTCCTGGTACAGATAGCTGGCGATCGCGTGGTGCACGTCGATGCCGTTCATATCGCGCTGTTCCAGCGGACCCGACAGCGCCAGGCGGATGCCCAGGCTCCACTTGACCACCTCGTCGATGTCCTCGGCGCTGGCCACGCCCTTTTCCAGCAGCGAGATCGCTTCGCGCGCCAGCGCGTGCTGGATGCGGTTGGCGATGAAGCCGGGGATGTCGCGGCGCACCAGCACGGGCCGCTTGCCGACGGCGCGCAGCGCGTCCATCACGACGGCGACGGTGGCTTCCGAGGTGTCGTCGTTGCGCACCACTTCCACCAGCGGGATCACGTCGGCGGGCGTGAAGAAGTGCGTGCCGACGAAGCGTTCGCGGCGCGTCACGGCGCTGGCCAGGGCGTTGATCGACAGGCCCGAGGTATTGGTGGCGAAGATCGCGCCGGGCGCGCAGATGGCGTCCAGTTTCGTGAAAATGCCGCGCTTGAGTTCCAGGTTTTCCGGCACCGCCTCGATCACCAGATCGCAATCGGCGGCCGCTTCCAGGTCGGGCGACATGCGGATGCGCGCCATCGCCTCGGCCTCGCCGCCGGCGGCGTACACGCCGAGCTGGCGCGCGATGCTGGCGCGGGCCCGGTCCAGCGCCCCGTCCACCGGGTCGATCAGCACGACAGGCGCGCCGCGCGCGGCGAACAGCGCGGCGATGCCGCTGCCCATGCCGCCCGCGCCGACCACGGCCAGATGCTTGAGGGGAGTATTCATGATGGTTCGCTGCCTTGCTGGCGACCGGCGGCGAGGCGGACGCGCGCGGAACCTGGGACTGTCTCTTCCGTGGCGTCTTCCTGTGCGCGCGGCCAGAAAAATCTTTTGTTCTATATACGAACATTTGTGCGTATATAGAATTTCTGCCGAAGATAGTACTAAAAGTGGCGGCAGGTGGACAAATCAGCTTTTTCAAGCGTTCATTGCATGGACGATTTGTCGGAGGACAGGAGCGGGGCGCGCCGTCCCGGCAGGCCCGCGCCGAAGCGGGTCAATATTCTTGGAGCCCGGCGAACGACTGTGTAAGCTCAGCCGTCTGTGGATCGCGCCGCCGCGCGCGGCGTCCATGCAAGCCCGCCTGGCCGTGGTCCATGGCCACGGCCCGGACCCTACAAGGAGAGATCTATGCGTTTCCAACACCGTTCCATGCCGTGGCGCTGCGCCATCCTGGCGGCCGCGCTGGCCTTCGCCGGCTGCTCCAGCTCCATGGCGAAAAAGCCGCCGACGGCCCCGGCCCCCGCCGGCGCCCGCGCGGCGGTCTATCAGGCCATGTTCGCGGACAACGGCTCGGCGATCCAGGGCGGAGCCGCCGCCTTCTGCATCGGCATCGGCGCAGGCTGGAACCTGCGCGATCCGGCCAAGTCCGTGCTGGAGGCGCTGCGCGATGACGCGCGGGTCAAGCCCGCCTCGGCCTGCGACGCCGGCAAGAACGGCGAACGGGTGGTGGACCGCGCCAGCGGCAAGCCGGCGCTGCTGTTCGGCCTGGACCTGATTGATTGCGTCTCGGAATCCGACTGCCGCTTCCGGGGCAGCTATTACGAAGGCAACCTGAGCGCGCAGGGCAATGTGTACCGCGCGCGCCTGGTCAATGGCTTGTGGCGGGCCGCGATGGAATCGCGCGGCCCGGCGTCCTGACGCGGCCCCGGCGTTGCGGGGCCGCCGTGTGCGCTACCAGCGATAGGTGGCGGTGCCGATGATGCGGCGGGGTTCGCCGTAGAAGCAGCCGTAGGTGCAGCTGCCGATGTAGGTCTTGTCGGCCAGGTTGGTGGCGTTCAGCGCGAAGCGCCACGGTCCCGTGGTGTAGCTGACCATGGCGTCGAGCAGCGTGAAGGACGGCACCTCGACCGCCGTGCCATGCGCCATGCCGCGTGTGCTGCCCACATAGCGCAGGCCGGCGCCGACGCGCAGGCCCGGCAGGCCGAAATCGCCGAACCCGTAATCCCCCCAGATCGAGAACTGATTGAAAGGCACCGAATCCAGGCGCCGGCCTTCGGCGTCGGGCTGCAAGGGGCTGGCCTTGAGCGTGCGCGCGTCGGTGTAGGCGTAGGCGGCGATCAGGTTGGCGTTGCGGCCGACGCGGGTGCGCGCTTCCAGCTCCAACCCGCGTGAACGGGCCTTGCCGGCCTGGATCTGGTACGACGTGTCCATGGGGTCCGGCACGGTGAGGTTCTTGCGCGTCAGCTGGTACACGGCGGCCGACAGCATGGTGTCGGAGCCCGCCGGCTGGTAGCGCAGGCCGGCTTCGTATTGCTCGCCTTCGGTGGGCTTGAAGCGGCTGCCCTGGCGGTCCTGGCCGGTGGTCGGCTCGAAGGACTGGCTGTAGCTGAGGAACGGCGCCAGGCCGTTGTCGGCCAGGTAGACCAGGCCGGCGCGGCCGGTGAAGGCCTTGGTCTTCTCGTCTTGCGCGTATTGCTCGCCGGTGAACAGGTTGTGCTCGTTGGCGCGCACCCAATCCTGGCGGCCGCCCAGCAGCACGACCCATTTGTCGGCGATCTTCATCTGGTCCTGGAGATAGATGCCCAGGCGCTTCGTATCGGATTTTGTCGACGAGTTGATGTTGGGCGTGACCGGTCCCAGCGGGCTGCCATAGACCGGGTCATAGAGATCCAGGTTGTCCAGCGTCTGGAAATAGCGCCGGGTTTCGTGCTTGGGCGTCGAATAGTCCAGCCCGGCCAGCAGCGTGTGTTCGACGATGCCGGTGCGTGTCTGGTATTGCAGCGACGTGTCGGTGGACACGGCCGATGAGCGATCCACGCGCGGGGAGAAACCGCGGTCCGCGGTGCGCCGCCCGTCCGGCATCAGTTGCCAGAGATCGGTGGAGCCATAGTCGCTCTTCGCGTTGATGTAGCGCAGGTTGTGCCGCAGCTTCAACTGGCTGGTGAACGCATGTTCGAACAGGTAGCCGACCGAATAGCGCTTCATCTTGAACTCGTCCAGTCCGGGTTCGCCGGTGAACCGGTTGCGCGGGATGCGGCCGTTGGGGTTCGGCAGCACCGTGCCCTGCGCCGGCAGGCCATAGACGTAGACCGTCCGGTCTTGCTGGTATTCGGCCAGCAATGTCAGCGAGGTCGCCTCGTTCGGCTGCCACTTGATGGCCGGCGCGACGTAGGTCCGGTCGTCGGGCACATGGTCGACGAAGGTATCGCTGTCGCGCCTGAGCGCGGTCAGGCGATAGGACCAGGTGCCATCCTGATCCAGCGCGCCGCCGAAGTCGGCGGACACCTGCCGGCGACGGAAGCTGCCCGCTTCCACATTGAGCTCGCGCAGCGGCTCGACGGTCGGACGCTTGCTGACCGTGTTGATGACACCGCCCGGCGGCATCGCGCCATACAGCACGGACGAGGCGCCCTTCAGGAACTCGATCCGTTCCAGGCCGTAGGGTTCCTGCCTGCCGTTATAGATGTTCACGGTGTAAAGCGAGCCGTCGCGGTAGTAGCTGCCCTGGTTCGAGCGAAACCCCCGCAGGAACAGGCTGTCCGTCGTCCGGTCGATGCCCTCGGCGCGACTCACGCCGGCCACATAGCCCAGCGCGTCCTGCATGCTTTGGGACTTCAGCGTTTCGATTTCCTGCGCGCCGATCACGGTGATCGATTGCGGCGTTTCGATGAGGGGGGTGTCGGTCTTGGTGCCGGTGGCGCTAAGGCGTGCCGCATAGCCGGGGAACGGGCCGGCGGCGGTTTCCGCCTGGGCGCCGGTGACGGTCACGGGCTCCAGCAAGGCGGCGTCCTGCGGCGGCGCGGGCTTGAGCGTGTAGCTGCCGTTCGCTTCGCGCGCGGCGCGCAGTCCCTGGCCGCGCAGCAGTTCGGCGAAGCCTTCCTCCACGGTGTAGCTGCCGGATAGCCCGGCGCTGCGCTTGCCCTGCAGCAGGCTGGCGTCCATGGTCAGCTCGACGCCGGCCGCGCTGGCGTATGCGTTCAGCGCCTGGCTCAGCGGGCCGGCGGCGATCGCGACGCCGCGTCGGCTTTCCGTGGTTTGGGCGAGGACCGCCGCGGGCGCGGCGGCGAGCGCGGCGCTCGCGATCAGCGCCAGGCTGGCGGCGGCCCGCGCCAGATCCTGGGAGAGAGGCGCTTTGCGGCGCGTCCGGGCGGCCTGGGGGGAAAGGGCGGGAGGAGATAGCGGGGACATGGTTCCGTGCCTTGCTTGCGTGCGGGAAGTGGAGGGAAGTCCCTGTATCCCGGACGAGATGGCCGGATCCTCAATCGGGTCGCCGGAAATTTTGTAACCGCCGCGTTCAGTCCGTCGGTCGCAGCGTCACCCAGTAGCGCGTCCGATACACCACGGTCACGGGCAGGCCGCGTTCCAGGTTGTGCAGCGCCCGGTCGGTATCGTGCAGCGGGAAGACGCCGCTCACGCGCAGGTCCGCGACGGCGGGGTCGCAGCGCAGCAGGCCGGGCCGGTAGCGGCCCAGCTCGGCCAGGAAGTCGTCCAGCCGCCAGGCGTCGGCCACCAGCACGCCTCGGCTCCAGGATGCCGCGTCCTCGCTGACCGGGGTGGGCGGGTCGGCCCGGTAGCGGGAAAAACGCGAGCCCTGGCCCGCATCCAGGCGGATGGCGGCGTCGGGCGCGCCGGCGGGGCGGATTTCAACCGCGCCCTCGAACACCGCCACGCGCGCATCCTCGTCGTCTTCGCGGACCGTGAAGCGCGTGCCCAGCGCCTGCACGGTGCCGTGCCGGCCGCGCACCCGGAACGGTCTCGGCGTGGCGGCGGGATCGGGCGCGGTGGCGACCAGGATTTCACCGGCCAGCAGCACCACCAGGCGCGCGTTCGCGTCAAAGCGCAGGTCGATCGCCGTGCCGGTGGACAGCGTGAGGCGGGTCCCGTCGGGTAGCGTCAGCGCGCGGATTTCCCCGGTGCCGCTGTGGTAGTCGGCGGTGACGCCACGCCAGGCGTCGGTGCCACGCAGGGCGTAGCCGGAGCCCGCCAGCAGCGCGCCCAGCCCCAGCAGGCGCATGGCGCGGCGCCGTCCCGTGCCGGATACGGCGCGGCGCAAGGCATGACCGCCCGCCTGCGGCTGCACGCCCGCCAGCTTGTCCTCGAACGCCAACAGGGTCTGCCAGGCCCGTTCGTGATCGGGATGCTGCGCCCGCCAGCGCGCGCAGTCGGCGCGGTCCTGCTCGCTGGCGTCGTCCGACCACAGGCGGGCCATCCATTCGGCGGCGCGCCGGGCGATGGCGGGATCGGCGGGGGAGGATGGCATGGCGGGCTAGTCGCGGGGCAGCGCCAGCCGGGCCTGGCAGCAGGCCAGCAGGGCGGTCGCCACGTACTTTTCCACCGACGAGACCGAGACGCGCAGGCGCGTGGCGATGTCGCGGTAGCTCATGCCGTCCAGCTTGCGCAGCAACAGGGCTTCGCGTGCCTTGGGCGGCAGGCCGTTCAGCACGGCGTCGATATCGACCAGGGCCTGCACCGCCGCCGCGCAGTCCTCGGCGGACGGCGCCAGCGGCTGCGGCAGCCGGGCCAGCGCGTCCAGGTAGGCGGCCTCGATCTGGCGGCGGCGGTACAGGTCGATCACCAGTCCCTTGGCGATCTGCGCCAGGTGCTGGCGCGATTGCTGCGGCTCGGGCATGCGGCCGCTGCTCAGGATGCGAAGGTAGGTGTCGTGCGCCAGGTCGGCGGCGTCGAAGGCATTGCCCAGCCGGCCGCGCAACCAGCCGCGCAGCCAGCCGTGATGTTCGGCATACAGGCCTTCGATGCCCTGGCGCGGCAGGGCGGATTCTTGGACCGACATGGGGGAGGCCTCCGGCGCGGCGGCGCCGAGGGCCTTGCGCTGAAAATGAGAATAATCCTCATTCTATAGCGCAAGTGGCGACCCCGGCAATGCCGCGCGAGGCGTCACGGCCCGTGGATGCCACCGGCCATGACGCCCCTCAGCGCGCCGGCCAGGGCTGCTCCGCCATCCCCAGCCTGGGCTCGCCCAGCAGGGGCGTGGACAAGGCGTAAGCGCCGTTTTCGGTGAAGGCCCAGATGATGTTGCGGTCATACTCGGTGTAGATCGAGAACACGCCCTTGCCCAGGGTATAGACGGGCAGCTCGGATTCGTCGGCCAGCGCGGGCACGAAGTAGCCGGCGATGGTGGGCTTGGCGGGATCTGCCACATTGAATATCTGTACGCCCGCGTTGTAGAACGAATAGGGCACGATTCCCTGGCGCCATTGGCCCGGCTGGCCGATGGCGTTGGCGCGCTTCGGGCCGAAGTTGCCGCCTCGCTGGCAGAAGCTGGTGAATGGCGCGCCCGGCGGCACTTCCGGTTGCGGCATCTTGGCGGCGACCTTCAGGTGCGAGGGGTCGCGGGCATCAATGACGAAAATGTCCTTGTAGGGTTCATAGCAATCACGGTTCATCGGATAGCCGTTGGCGAACACATAGCCGGTGCGCGCGTATTGGCTGACATCGGCGTTGTCGAACTCGGTGCCGGCGAAACTGGGTGGCGTGTTCACGCCGCTCAGCATCTTTGGCTTGGCCGGGTCGGACAGGTCGAATGCGTACACGCCCAGCCCGCCCATTGCGCCAAAGCCGAGCTTGCCGCCGCTTTCCAGGGATTGCGGCAGGAAGATGGGATTGCGAGCGCCCATCCAGGACGTGCGATTACCGGCCCGAGGATTTATCAGATAGGTCTCTTCGTGTTCCTTGTCGCCCAGGATCTGACCCGGCACGGCGATCTGCGAGACGAACTTGGGGTCCGCGGGGTCGGTCATGTTCCAGATCTGGTAGCCCGGGGAATACAGGTAGTTCGGGTATTCGGTCAGGCCATAGCTGTCGTCCGGCGCGGCGGACAGGATCATGTATTTGCCGCCGTAATACTCGGGCGAATCCAGTGAGCCGGATCCGCGCTGCTGGCCGATGGGGGCGTCCGGGTGTTGGTAGTCCGTCGTGCGGGTCGCGAGCAGGCGCCATTGGCTGGGCAGGGGGCCGTCCATGGCAAAGACCTTGAATCCCTTGAGCGAGTTGTACTTGCGTTGCGCGGCGACCTTG
Source organism: Achromobacter sp. 1011791174 (assembly GCF_059760925.1). Classification (NCBI taxonomy): domain Bacteria; kingdom Pseudomonadati; phylum Pseudomonadota; class Betaproteobacteria; order Burkholderiales; family Alcaligenaceae; genus Achromobacter; species Achromobacter sp. 1011791174. The sequence continues at coordinate 23,299 of NZ_JCBANH010000009.1, read as the reverse complement.
TCGGGCTGCTCCAGCTTTTCGTTCAGCAAGCCGTAGCGGCCGATCTCGAATGACGCAACCAGCACGGGCTTGCCCAGCTTTTTGCTCCAGGCGATGGTGGCGCCGCCCAGATAGTCCTGCGCGTTGGCCGGATCGTACTTTTCGCTCGAACCCTTCGGCCCCCAGACGCCGCCCTTCGAATACACGATCTTGCCCTTGGCGGGGTCGGTCACGTCCAGGATGCGCAGATAGTCGCGATCATGCACGTACAGGTAGCGGCGGCCCTCGAAGTCGGCAATATTGTTCCAGGCGTGGAAGGGCGAGCCCACGCCGGGATAGAAGGCCAGCACCTTGACGTTCTTGGCGTAGCTCTGCTTGTCCCAGGTCGTCATTTCACCGGGGAATTTCTGGCCCTTATGGACTTCTGGCGTGGCCTTGGGCCAGATGAACTGGCCGGTCGCCGGGTCCATGCCGTAATCCACGCCGGGCTGGAGCGGCGCGGGCCGGCGGTCAGGCGTCAAGCGTAGCCACTGCGCCAGGTAGGGATCCTGCACGTTGGGGGTGCCCGGGGTGGCGCTGGAGCTGGCGGCGGGCGCGACCTGCTTTTGGGGCGCGGGCTGCGCGGATGCCGGCGGCGTGGCGTTGGCGAGCAGCAGGCAAGCGAGGGCCGGACCCGCGAGACTCGCGGACCCGAGGGATCGATGGGTGGACATGTCGTCTCCTTGTGGGGGCAGTGGGGGCGTGTGCCGGATTCGCCAATGGCGGCTATTCAGAAGGCGTGGCGGATGCCGATCTGGTAGCCGGTCGGGTTCTGGCCAGCGTTCGGATAGTTCTGGAATGTCACGGGATACGGCACGGGCGCGGCGCGGTCGTGCTGTACACGGGCGACGCTGGCGTACAGGTCGGTGCGCTTGGACAAGCCGTGGATAAAGCCCACGACGAAGCCGGTGGCGCTGGACAGGCGCTTGTTTTCGTCGTCGTGACGGCGGACCACGCTGGCGTAGAGGCGGTTGCGGCCATCGATTTTCCAACGCGCGCCGAGCTGTACGTCCCAACCCCGGGCGTTGAACGCGATATAGGGCGGATATGCGTAGTAACCGTTATAGGAATGGAAGATGAACGTGGGTTCCACGGCGCCGATGCGATAGACCGCGGACAGGTAATTGTCTCGGGAGGAGTGCACCCGGGTTGGGCCGAAAATGTCCTTCGTGTGTTGTTGCTCGCTGGCCAGGCCCAGGAACAACGGGCCTTCGCGGTACTCCAGCGCGGTGCTGATGAAACGTCCCGCCTTCGAGCTGTCGCCTTCGCCGTTGCTCATCATGAAGCGGCCCGAGAGGCCGTGGAACGCGGGCGTCTTATATTGCACCGCGCCGTCCGTCCGATAGGGCGCATAGAAGAACTGCATGTTGTTGACCATGCTGAATTCGGCGGCCCAGGTCGGGTCGGCATAGCCGGCGATCCAGTATGAGGGCGTGAACTGCCGGCCCAGCGTCAACTCGCCCCAGGCGCCCTTGAGCCCCACGAACGATTGACGGAATTGCGCGGCCTGCTGGCCGTTGTTGGCCGAGAACGTGGGTTCGATCGTGAAAATGGCTTTGTTGCCGTCGCCCAGCTCTTCGACGCCGCTGAGATTGAAGCGCGAATTGTTCAGACCGCCGCTGGACATGCGCGTGGTCGAGCCTGGACCCGACGACCGCAGGTGCTTGATGCTCATGTCGACATAACCGGACAGCCAGACGCGTGTCTGGGCTTGAGCCGGGGAACACACGCATAGGGCAGCGACGGCCGCCAGCGCCGATAGTTTTTCCATTTGGCCTCCCCTCCATGACGACCGCTCCCGCCCGCGGGGCGGGTCTGGTTTTCGGTACAAGTCAATTGTTTGTGTACTTTATTTGTTAAAAGTATACGTATTGGCCATCCGGGTTTATATTTCTCTCTGCTTATAGTTGAAGATGATTTTGTTATAGCGAAAGCGGTTGCGGGTGTACGCAATCTTGGCCAAATGGATATGGACAAGCGTATGGATGCCGCCGCGTGCGGCCCGGACGCCGTCCCCGGGAACCGGCGCAATCGGAGCCAGACATGAACAAGGCGCAAGCGCTTCCCTTGAGTGGTGTGTCGTTGATCCGCCGCCTGAAGCTGAATCAACTGATGATCTTCGGGCGGGTGCTCGAGACCGGTTCCGTGATCGGCGCGGCGCATGAGTTGCGCTTGTCGCAACCGGCGGTGACCAAGGTCATCCAGGAACTCGAGGCCTGTGTCGACGGCAAGCTGTTCGAGCGCTCCAACCGCGGCGTGGCGCCGACCGAATTGGGGGTGTTGCTGGGCCGTCGCGTCAAACTGCTGATGGCGGAACTACGCGGCATGACCGATGAGCTGAATGATCTCCGCCTGGGTGCAGCAGGCCGTGTGACGGTCGGCACCTTGATTTCCGCTTCGACCCGCCTGTTGCCCAATGCGATCACCCTGCTGAAGGCGCGCCTGCCGGGGGTGTTGGTCAGCGTGCGCGAAGGCGCCACCACGCATCTGTTCGCGGCGCTGGCCGCGGGCGAACTGGATATCGTTGTCGGACGCCTGCCCGAGCCCGAGCTACCCCTGGCCAACATGCATGCGCTGAGCCACCATGCGCTCTTTGACGAAGCGCTGTGCGTGGTCGTCGGCAAGGGCTACCGAATGGGGGCGGACCGCGTCACCCACCTGGCCCAACTGACCGGCGCGTCGTGGATCCTGCCCACGCCGGACTCGCCGGCGCGCTTGGCGGCCGAGCACCTGTTTCGCGCGGCCGGCCTGCCGTTGCCCACGGACATCGTCGAATCGCTGTCGATCCTGACCAACATTGGTCTGTTGCTGCGCGCCCCGTATGTGGCGCTGATGCCTCGCACGGCCGCCCGGCAGTTCTCGGACGCGGGCCTGCTTCGCATCCTGGACCTGCCCGAAATGGGCGCGTTCGGCACGGTTGGCTATACGCTGCGCCTGCATCGCGAGCCCAGCGCCGCGTGCCGGACTTTCATCGCCTGCCTGCGCGATGCCGCGCCGCATGGGAGCGACGCGGCGATCGAGCGCGCTATTGAGGCTCTATGCCCGCCGCCGCAAGCAGCGGTTGCCACAGGTTCCGCTCAGCCTTGATGCGCGCGCCGAAGGCGCTGGGCGGTTCGCCATAGGGCGTTATGCCGAGTTCTTCCAGCCGCGCCCGGAACGCCGGATCCGCGACGATGTCGCGGCCCTCGTCGGCCAGTCGGGCCAGGACAGCCTCGGGCATGCCGGCGGGGCCGACCAGGCCATTCCAGGTTTCTACGGCATACCCCGGATAGGTTTCGGCGATGGTCGGCAGGGCCGGCAGCTGGGCCAGCCGTGTGGCGTTGGACACCGCCAGCAGCGATAACTTGCCGGTGGTCGTGTAGGGGATCACCTCGGAGACGCTGGCGCTGTACAGGTCGATCTGCCCGGCCAGCACGTCCGACAGCGCTTGCGCGCCGCCGCGGTACGGCACCATCGTCGCCTGCACGTTGGCGCGGGTCAGGAACAGCAGCGCCGACAGGTGGGTCAGTCCGCCCGTGCCGGCGTGGCCCACGTTCAGCGCGCCGGGATTGGCCCGGCCGTAGTCCACCAGGTCGGCCAGCGTCTTGAAGCCATGGCGGGCGCTCGCCGCCAGGATGAAGGGATTGCCGCCCACATTGATGATGGGCGCGAAATCGCGGATCGGGTCGTAGCGGATTCTATTGGTCATGGGCGCCGTCACGATCTGCGTCATGGTCGACATGAACAGGGTCTGCCCGTCCGGTTTGGCGCGCGCGACGTATTCCGCCGCGATCAGGCCGCCGGCGCCGCTGCGGTTTTCCACGATGAACGGCTTGCCGATGCGTTGGCTCAGCTTTTCGGCCATGAGGCGCGCGATCAGGTCGGTGTTGCCGCCAGGCGAGAACGGCACGACGATCGTGACAGGTCGGTTCGGCCAATTTCCCTCGGCCCGCGCGGCGAACGGGGCGCTGGCGAGCAAGCCGATCGCGCCCAGTCCCAAGCGCCGCCTGACAGGATTGAAGGGGGGAGTCATGTTGTCGCCTCTCTGATTGTTTTGGTTGTCCGCCCGGCATGACCGCCGGGTCGGGTCATGCGATCCGGCAGGCTTGCGCGAAGTCCAGGCGCGGCAGGCGCGCGTAGAGTTTGTCGGGATCGCCCTTGCCCAGGTTGCACAGGAAATTCACGCGCCACGTGCTGTCGGCGAAAAATTCCCGGTTCACCGCGTCGGCGTCGAAGCCGGATAGCGGGCCGCAGTCCAGGCCCAAGGCGCGCGCGGCCAGGATCAGGTAGCCACCCTGCAGCGAACTGTTGCGCATCGCGGTTTCCTGCGCCAGCGCGGCGTCGGCCGCGTAGGCGTCATATTGGGCCGGCCGATGCGGGAACAGCGTTTCGCCCAGGCGGTGAAAGGCGCTGTCGTAGGCGACGATCGCCGTCACCGGCGCGCCCAGCACCTTGGCCACGTTGGCGGGCGCCAGCGCGGGCACGAGCCTGGCCTTGGCCTGCGCGGTCTTGACGAACACCAGTCGCATGGGGCTGGTATTGGCGCTGGTGGGCCCGTGGCAGGTTAGCTCGTAGAGCGTCCTCAGCTTGGCGTCGGCGATATCGCCAGGCAGCCAGCCATTGTGACTGCGGGCCTGCAGGAACAATTGATCCAGTGTGCACGATTGGTTCATTCATCGTCTCCCAGGCGGGCCGTCATGCGCGCGCCGCCGACAGCGCCGGCAGCGCGGCGCGCATGCGGGCCTCGACCTTCGCCGCCGTGTCGGCATCCAGGGGCACCAGCGGCGGACGCAGGTGGCGCCAATCGTCGTCGCCCGTCAACAGGGACAGGGTGTGCTTGACGGCGGCCACCATCGGGAACTGTTCGGCGGTCTTGCGCACCGCCTCGATGCCGCTGCTCAGGCGCGCCGCGTGGGCCGGCGAGGCGTGCGCCAGCGCGATGTCGCGCGCATTGATATTGTTCGTGGCTGAAATGCAGCCCGCCGCCCCAAGCTCCAGACTGCGCAGCATCAGCACTTCGGACGCCGGAAAAATCGACAACTGCGGGAACCGCGTCAGCATGGCGGTCAGGTTGTCCCAATCCCCCGAGCTGTCCTTGACGCCGACGATGTGCTGGGGAAACGCGGTGACCAGCCGTTCGATCAGTGACAGGGTGAGGGGTACGCCGGACACCGCGGGGATGTGATACAGCACGATGCGCAAGGCGGGGTTGTTCACCCGCTCGATCAGTTGGCGGTAGTAGGCGAATACCCCGGCTTCGGGAACGTTCTTGAAGAAGAAGGGCGGCAGCACCAGCGCGCCGGCGCAACCCAGCTCCAGCGCGTGGCGGGTCAGCGTGACTGCGTCGTCGATGGCGCAGCATCCCGTACCCACCAGGATGCGTTCGGGCGCGATCCCCGCGTCGATCACGGCGTCGACCAACGCCATGCGTTCGCTCAAGGTTTCCGAGCAGGCCTCGCTATTTGTGCCGGAGATCGCCAGGCCGGCGCCGTCCGCGACGAGCTGTTTGCAGTGAGCGACAAAGGCGGGCACGTTGAGGGAGGCGTCCGCGCGGAAGGGACTGACCACGGGGGCGAACACGCCGTGCAAGGCAGGATGTGACATGTAGGGTTCCTTAGGATGATCGGCCGGGCGCGGCTGCGCCGGACGGAAGGACGGGCAGGGGGGCGGCGTGGGCCTGGACGAAATCCAGCAAGGCCGTGGCGAATTCGCGATCGGCGCTGCCCAGGTGCGCCACGATGGAGGTGTGATTGTGTCGCGCCACCTGGACGATGCGCGGCATCCGCCCGGCGGCGGCCACGCGCGCCGCGTATTGCAGCGCGTAGAGATCCAGGTAGGGATTTTCGTATTCCGCCACGGCGACCATGAGGGGCACGGTCATGGCCTCGGCGTGCGCCATGGGCGCGTGGCGTCGTTGCCGTGCCGGGTCCGCGCCGTAGTAGGCCACCACGCCGGCGGCGTTCGGGTTGCCGGGCAGGGTATCGGCATCCAGGCGGGCACTGATCAGGGCAGCGGCCGTCACGCCTTGCGCCTGGCCCTTGTAGCGGGGATCCGTCAGGAAGGTGGCGACATGGCTGCCACCGGCCGAATGGCCGAGCAGCACGATGCGTTCCGGGTCCCCGCCCCAGGCGGCCGCGTGCTCGCGCAGCCAGCCCACCGCCGCCGCCACGTCGTCGGCTCCGGCGGGATACGGCGCCCGTGGCGCCAGCCGGTATTCGATGTTGACGCCGATGCAGCCGGCGCGCGCGAACAGCCTGGGCACGTTGGCGTAGATGTGTGGCGTGGCGTCCTTGTTTCCGCGCAGGAAGGCGCCGCCGTGGACGAAGGCCACGATGGGCCGCGCTGTCTGGTCGTGCGCGATGGGCAGGTAAAGGTCGAGCTGTTGGCGCGGATCGTCGCCGTATGCCTGCGCGGGCGCGACGCGCAGATCGTCGGCGGGAAGGGCGCCGTGGATGGCGTCGTAGATGTCGCAGACCCGGCGCCGGTTTTCCTGGATATCCTGGGTCCAGGTCGGGCCCAGGGCCAGCATGGCGGCGCGTTGCGCGTCGTCCAGTCCGGGAAACGGCGCTGGCGGGAAGGGGAATGTCATCGCGCGCTCCCGTCTATTCGGGCGTGTTCTTCTTGCCGGGCGCGGGCCTGCCTTCCTTGGCCGCCAGTATCGCGGCGGACGGCTGCACCACGAAATGCGCCAGGCGGTGCCGGTCGAACGATTCGAGTTCGCGCGGCCAGGTCTGCGGCTGGTGGTCGGCGTCGGCGGGGATCTGTTCCATGTGGGTGTAGATCTCGACGTTGTTGCCGTCCGGATCCTTGAATACCAGGAACCAGTTGCCGCCCGGGCCATGCTGGCCGATACCGCGTTCGATCTCCACGCCCTGCGCGCGCGCTACGTTCACCGCGCGCTTCATCTCGTCCAGCGACTCCACGTAGTACGAGAAGTGCTCCAGCCCGGGCCGGGTATGGCGGGGCAGGTCGTCGCGGTCGGGCGCGTCGGCTGGCAGGCGCGACAGGGCGAGATCGTGATGGTCTTCGCCCGCGCGCAGGAAGACCATCTGGTCGGCGATGCGGTCCGACACTTTCAGGCCCATGACCTCGGTATAGAAGCGCGTCGAGATTTCCAGGTCGCGGACCATCAGGACCAAGTGCCCGAGCTTGCGGGTCCGGATGGGGGCGCGGTTATCGTCTGTTGCGGTATTCATATTGTCTCCTCGCGGGCCGGTCCGGCCCCGTCGTGGTCAGGGTTGCGAGGCGGTAGGGGTCATGGGCTTTCCAGGGCGACCGGGTTCTCGATGACGCCGATGCCTTCCACCCACGCCGTCATCGTATCGCCAGGCTTGAGATACACGCCACGGCCCATGCCCACGCCATCGGGCGTGCCCGTGGCGATCAGATCACCGGGTTGCAGCGTCAGGATGCGGGACAGGTAGGCGATTTGTTCCGCGATCGAGAAAATCATTTGCGAGGTGTTGCCATCCTGCATCGGTTCGCCGTTGACGCTCAGCGTCATGCGCAGATTCTGCGGATCGGCGATGCAGCCCGCCGGCACCAGCCATGGCCCCAGCGGCCCGAATGTGTCGAAGCTCTTGCCTCGGAACCAGTCGTGCTTGAAGGGATAGTCGGTGCGGCGGTTGAGATCGCGGGCGCTGATGTCGTTGAAGACGGTGTAGCCGGCGATGACGGAAAGCGCGTCTTCGACCGACACGTGGCGGCAGGTCTGACCGATGACCACGCCCAATTCCACTTCCCAGTCCAGTTTCTCGGTTTCCGCGGGCATGAGCACCGTTGCCTTGGTGGCAATGACGCTGCTCTGCGCCTTCATGAACACGTAGGGCTGGCTCTCGGCGCGTGGCGCGAGTTGCGTGCCCATTTCGTCGGCGTGCTCGTAGAAGTTCGATGCCACGCCGAAGATGCGCCGTGGCCGATAGGGCAGCGCGTAGGCGGCGCCCTCGATCGCGGTCAGGCGGCCTTGCGCGGCCAGGCCCGGTGCCTGCTCGGCCAGGGAGGACAAACGGGGAACCCAGGCATCCCAGGCGTCCAGCAGTCCGTCCACGTCGGGCATCCCGATCGTCTGTTCCGGCTGGCCGGCAAGGGCGAGCTGCGCCAGGTCATAGAGCTTGTTGTCGACCACCAGGCCGGGTCGCTCGACGCCGTTGAGGTCATAGGTTGCTAGGCCGTGCCAGATCACGGGGACTCCTTGTGTCGTGAGGATGATGGAATGGATGAGATCAAGTGTGTTTAATAATTCCAATGTGAATACTTTGAACCGCCAATGTATACAAGTCAAATGGTTTGTGATAATTTTTGTGCCCATCGTCACAACTCTTGAGAAGGCAGAGCGCCGTCATGAACGCAACCACAGAAGACAAGGCCGGCCAGGCGAGTCCGCCATGGGTGTTGACCAGGGTGCCGCTGGACGCGGACTGGTTGGCCGCCATGGCCGCGCACTATCACGTGATCCCTTGGGCGCAGGCAGACGCCGCCGCCCGTGTTCGCGCGCGCGCCGTGGTGACGAACGGCTCGACGGGCTTGAGCGTTGATGAATTGGCGACGTTGCCCGCCCTGGAATTGATCGCGAGCTTTGGCGTGGGTTTTGAAAAAATCGACCTGAGCGCCGCGCATGCGCGCCAGGTGCGTGTCTGCCATGCGCCCGACGCCAGCAGCCAGGTGGTGGCCGACCATGCGCTGGCGCTCATGCTTGCGTTGGCGCGCGGCATCCCGGCGTTGGATCGCGGCGTGAAAGCGGGCGGATGGGAAGCCCTGCGCGCAGCGCGGCCGAGCCTGCGCGGCAAGACGCTGGGCATCATCGGGCTGGGCAACATTGGCCACCGGCTCGCCAAGTTGGGCGAGGCGGTGGGCATGGAGGTGGCCTATCTGTGGCACGAGGGCACGCGGGGTGACGGTTACGCGCCGCACGACGACGCGGTGTCGCTGGCGGCGGCATCCGACGTGCTCGCCTTGACATGCCCGGGCGGACCGCAGACGCATCATTTGGTGAATGCGCCGGTGCTGCGGGCGCTGGGCCCGGCGGGCTTTCTTGTCAATGTGTCGCGCGGCACGGTCGTGGATACCGACGCGCTGATCGACGCCTTGGCGCGGGGCGTCATCGCCGGCGCCGCCTTGGATGTGCTGGAAACGGAGCCCGTCGTGCCAGACCGGTTGCGCGCGATGGAGCAGGTCATCCTGACGCCACATCTGGCCGGACGCTCGCCCCAGACGCGTATCGCGCAGCACGAGGCGCTGGCCAACAACCTGAATGGATGGTTCGAGCGGGGCGAGCCGGCGCATCGTGTCCGTCCGCCCGCTTGAAACCGGGTAGTGCGCGCCAGGCAATGCCCCGACCGGGGCATCGCCGCGCGTTGCGAACTTCAAAGGCCGCCGCGATCGGCCTTCAGATCGGGGTTGCGCAGGGCAGGGCCCGCCTCGCCACCGGCGCGGGACGCGCCGCCCCAGCCATGATCGGTCAGGTCGATGATGATCCCGTTTGGATCGCGGTATTTCACTTCATAGAAGATGTTGCCTTTCACAGGCACCTCTCCCATGTAATAGTTGCCGCCCGCGGCCTCGACCGTTTTGCGGGCCTCGACGATGTCCTCGACCCAGACGCCGATGTGATGCAGGCCCACGAAGTCCTTGCCGCGGTCTTCGCCCGCCGCGTGATCGCTCTTGTAATTGAGCAGCGCGATGCTGATGGTGCCGTCCGTCAGGTAGACGCCGCGCGCGAGTGACGAATCCGTTTCGCCGACCTTGCGGAAACCGAATGCGTCCTGGTAGAACTGGGCGGCGGCCCAGGGGTCGGGCACGGACAGGGCGATGTGACGCAGTTTGTTGCTCATGAAGAGGCTCCTTGTTGGATCCGGTTGGGTGAAACAGGCGTTGGGCGGCATCAGAATTTATGCGTGATGCCCGCCCCGAAGGCGGTCGCGGTGTCGCCCGCCCTGAGTTGGGGCAGGGGGTTGCCGGCCAGGTTGTAGCGGGCGGCCGAGCCATTCGCGAGTCGCGTGAACGAGGTCCAGAGCTCGGTGCGCTTGGACAGCGTGTAGCCGTAGCCCAGCGAGAGTTGCCAGGCGCTGGAGCCGGGGCCGGGCAGGCCGATGCCGCCCACTGGCTTGATCGCGTTCCCGCGCGCATCGCCGCCGCGGGTATACGACGCGCGCAGTTGATGCGGACCAAAGCCATGGGTGACGGCCACCTGCCAGGCGTCGCGATACACCGACCGTCCCGGCGCGGGCTGATAGCGCAAGCGCTCGTAGGCGCCGCGTAGTTTGGTGCCGCCAAAGGTGTAGGTCGCCGCCAGGCGGTCGGCGTGGTCCGCGGAGCCGTCGTAGAAGTAGTCGCGGTGGTACTCGTGCCCCCAGGCGACGAACCAGTCGCCGCTGGCGTAGCTGGCCAGTCCGGACGCCATCATGGAATTGCCGGTGGGCATGCGGCTGGGCAGCGTTACCCCCGCCTTCAGACTGAAGCCGCGCCAGTTTGGGGTGGTGTATTGAAAAAGGTTCTTCTGGCGCCGATCGAACGAGTGCGGCGCCACGCCATCGTCGGCCGTTGTGAAGCCATTGCCCATGATGGAGTTCGACGCGAACACGCCCGCCGTGAACGGGTCCACCGTATAGACCGAGGCGTACCGCAGCGGCGTTTCCCATTGCCCCATCAGGAACTCGCCGTAGGGGCCGCGCAGCCCCAATCCGGAATTACGGTCGGAAATCTCCGCCGGGCCGGCGCCGGTCATGCGCAGATTGGTCTCGATCTGGAAGAACGCCTCCAGATCGGCGCTGATGCGTTCCTGGCCGCGCAAGCCCAGCACCGACAGGTCGTTCGCCAGTCGGGTCAGCGATTCGGTTCGGCCATTGCCCGATAGCCTGATCGTTTCCACGTCTTCCTTGATGAATCCATAGATCTGCACGCTGTCGCCAGATTGGGCCAGCGCTGGCCCGGCGGTGCTGGCCGCGAGCGCCGCCGCGGCAGCCATTCGTCCTCGGCCGCGTCGCCGCGCGATGCCCTGGCGGAGTCGTTCTCCGACCACGGAAAAGACTGAAATCGGTGTCATGGCGCTGGTCTCCGCTTGCCTATACAGGATCTGAAGCTCTATGGGTGTACATTAATTCATAAATGTATACACCACAAGCTTTAAGAATTCTTCATTGGGGAGTTACGCGGCAATGAAAGTGGCAAGGGGCTCGGATATTTCCTGGAGGAAATGATCGCGATGGGAGAAAAAGGCGGACCAGGTCTGGGTGCGGTCGGGGAAATGTTCTGTGTACAGATAGAAAATCCTGTACTTTTCTCAGGCAAAACGGGCTTCTTATGTTCTGTAATGCGATCAAGAGCTTGTCATGTGTATAATTTTTTTCCACCCGACACTGACTGCAAAGGACCGTGGTGCCCACTATCGCCGCTCAAATTAGCCAACAGCTCGCCGAAGACATCATCTCCGGTGTTCTGTCTCCGGGCGAGAAGCTCGAAGAGCCCGCCCTGGCGCAACGGTTCCAGGTGTCACGCACGCCCGTGCGCGAGGCGCTGCGCCTGCTGGACGCGCGCGGCCTGATCGAACTTGCGCCTCGGCGCGGGGGAGTCGTCGTCAATACCAGCCCCGAGCAACTGGCCGACATGCTGGAAGCCCTGTGCGAGCTGGAATCCCTGTGTTGCCGCATCGCGACGCAGCGCATGAGCGCGATGCAGCGCCGCCAGCTCGAGCTGCTGCATGAAGAAGCCGAGGCGGCGGCGGACAAGCGCGATGCCGATGCCTACCTGGCGCTGAACTCCCGCTTTCACCAGCTGATCTGCCAGGGCACCCAGAACGCCACCTTGGTGGCCGCCGTGGAAAGCCTGCGCGAGCGGCTTGCGCCGTTCCGGGCGGCGCAATCGGGGGTCGAGCGCCGTTTCGAGGTGTCGCATCGCGAGCACCAGAAAATCGTCGAAGCCGTGCTCGCGGGTCAGCCGGAGCAGGCCTACCTGGCCATGCGCAGCCATACGACCCGCCTGACCTTGAATGTCATGGAACTGATCCAGGCCCAGCACGCGGGCAAGGCTGCATAGCGCGCGGCCCGGGCCCGCGCAGGGGGGCGCTTTCGCGCCCCTATCACCGCCCGCCAGCGGCGGGCGCTGGCCTCAACCCGAGTTGCGCAGCCCCGCCGCGATGCCGTTGATGGTCAGATGAATGGCGCGCTGCACGCGTTCGTCCACCGCCGCGTCCGGATCGCGCTGGGCGGCGCGATGGCGGCGGATCAGCTCGATCTGCAGGTAGTTCAGCGGATCGATGTACGCGAAGCGCTCGCGCAGCGAAGCTTGCAGGGTGGGGTTGTCGGCCAGCAGCTCGCGCTGGGTCAGCAGCTTGAGCATGGCCAGCGTGCGGCCGTGCTCGGCGCTGATGGCGCCGAAGATGCGCTCGCGCAGCGCCCGCTTGGGCACCAGCTGGGCGTAGCGCGCGGCGATGGCCAGGTCGGACTTGGCCAGCACCATTTCCATGTTCGACAGCAGCGTGCGGAAGGCCGGCCACTCGCGCGCCATCTCGCGCAGCTGCGCCAGCCGCGCGCGGCGCGAGGCGGGGGCGCCCGGCGCGCCGGTTTCCAGATAGGCCTCGATGGCCGAGCCCATGCCGTACCAGCCGGTCAGCATCAGCCGGCATTGCGCCCATGAGAAGCCCCAGGGAATGGCGCGCAGGTCTTCGATGCGCTGGCCCTTCTTGCGCGAGGCCGGGCGCGAGCCGATGTTCAGGCCGGCGATTTCGCTGATGGGCGTGGACGCGAAGAAGTACTCGGCGAAGCCCGGCGTTTCGTAGACCAGGCCGCGATAGGTGCGTTGCGCGGTCTCGGACATGAAGGACATGGCCTGGCCGTGGCGCGCCATGTGCGCGTCTTCGGCGCTGGCGGCCTCGGCGCGCGGCGCCAGGCTGGATTCGAGCGTGGCCGCGACCAGCAGCTCCAGGTGCCAGCGGCCGATCTCGGCGTCCTTGTATTTGCTCTGGATCACTTCGCCCTGCTCGGTCAGGCGCAGCTGGCCGGCCACCGTGCCCGGCGGTTGCGCCAGGATGGCGTCGAAGCTGGAGCCGCCGCCGCGTCCCACCGAGCCGCCGCGGCCGTGGAACAGGCGCAGGCGCACGTGGCGCGCGGAGAATACGTCCACCAGCGCGCGTTCGGCCTGGTACAGCGACCAGTTCGAGGTCAGGAAGCCGCCGTCCTTGTTGCTGTCGGAATAGCCCAGCATGACTTCCTGCGCGCCGTGCTGCGCGCGCTTCACGCGTTCGCGGATCTCGGGCAGGTCGAGCCAGGCCGCCATGATGGCCGCGCCGCGCTGCAGGTCGGGAATGGTCTCGAACAGCGGCACCACCATGAGGCCGTCGTCGTCCTGGATCGGCGCGCCGGCCGGCGCGATCAGGCCGGCTTCCTTCTGCAGCACCATCACTTCCAGCAGGTCGCTCAGCGTCTCAGTGTGGGACACGATGGTCTGGCGCACCGCCTGCTTGCCGTAGCGCGCCCGGCCGGCCGCGGCGGCGCGCAGCACGGCCAGCTCGCGGGTGGTGTCCTCGCTGTACGCGATCCACGGCGAGGCCAGCGGGCGCGCCTGCGCCAGCTCGGCGCGCAGCAGCGCCACGCGCGCGTCCTCGTCCAGCGCCAGGTAGTCCAGCGGCTGGCCTTGGTATTGCGTGCCGGCGCGGGTGAACAGTTCGGCCAGCGCGCGCTCGTGCACGTCGGAACTCTGGCGCAGGTCCACCGTGGCGAGGTGAAAGCCAAATACTTCCACCGCCTGCTGCAGCCCGGCCAGGCGCAGCCGCACGATGGGCGCGCCGTGGTGGGCGGCCAGCGACTTGGCGACCAGCGCCAGGTCGGCGGCGAAGGCCTCGGGGCCGTCATAGGCCTGGGCCGCCACGGTGCTGCGGCGGGCCAGGTTCTGGCCGGTCAGGACCTGGGCGGTGGCGGCCAGGCGGGCGTACACGCCGACCAGCGCGCGGCGGTAGGGCTCGTCGGCGCGGTGCGGGGAATCGTCGCCGCTGTGGTCGGCCAGCGCCTGCAGGTCCGGGTCGGCGGCAATCAGCAGCGTGGTCATGGACAGGTCCGCGCCCAGCGCGTGGACCTCCTGCAGATAGTGTTCGAACAGCACCGTGGCCTGGCGCAGCAGCGCGCGTTCCAGCGTGCCGGCGTCGACGTTGGGATTGCCGTCGCGGTCGCCGCCGATCCAGCTGCCCATGCGCAGGAACGGTTCCAGCGGCGGGGGCGGCGCGGCGAAGGGCTTGGCCGATTCGCGGTTCAAGAGGCGCGACAGGTCGCCGTACAGGCGCGGAATCGCCTGCAGGAAGGTGCTGCGGTAATACGACAGCGCGTTCTCGATCTCGTCGGCCACCGTCAGACGGGTGTAGCGCAGCATGCGGGTCTGCCACAGCGTGGCCACGCGGCCCAGCAGCGTGGCGTCGATCTCGGCCAGCTCCTCGGGCGTGAGCGTGGCGTCGCGGTGGGCCAGCGCCTGGGCGATCTCGCGGTGTTCGTCCAGCGTGCTCTTGCGCTGCACTTCGGTGGGGTGGGCGGTCAGCACCGGCATCACGCAGGCCTCGGCCAGCAGGCGGCGGATGCGGGCCGGGCCGACGCCGTGGCGGCCCAGCGTCTGCACGGTCTCGCGCAGGCTGCCGCGCGACGGCGCCGGGTCGGCCAGGGCGCGGGCGCGCTGGCGACGGTTCTGGTCGCGGTCCTCGGCGATGTTGGACAGATGCAGGAAGTAGCTGAAGGCGCGCGCCACCGAGTTCGGGTCGCTGCCCTGCAATCGCTTGACGCGCTCCTGCAGCAGCTTGCCGTCGGCGTCGTTGCCCTCGCGGCGGAATTTCACCGCGGTGCGGCGCAGCGTCTCGATGGTGTCGAACACCCGCTTGCCCTCGCATTCCGCGATGACCGTCCCCAACAGCCGGCCCAACAGCCGGATATCGTGACGCAAGGGTTCAGCGGAATCGGACTGCGGGCGGCTGCTGCTGGCATTCATCGGGCGGGTATCCGTCGGACGGGGTGGATGGAACAGGGAGGGGGATCGGGGCTCCACGCCACGCGCCATGCGCGCCTGCCGCCCCGGCGGGGCGGCGTTTTTCATCTTGGGATGGCCCGGCGACGAAAAACGCGTGGAGCAACAACACCAGAAAGGAAAAGCGCTTCGATTTTACGCAGCGATCCTTACGGGAAACGTCGGGCGCTGCGTTAAAGTGCGATTGATCCCTTCGTAATTCGATAAACCCCCTTTATGCAAAACCATCAACGTCGCGCGCTCGTGCTGTTTTCCGGCGGGCAGGATTCCACCACCTGCCTGGCCTGGGCGCTGGAGCGCTATGCGCATGTGGAAACCGTGGCGTTCGACTACGGCCAGCGCCACCGCATCGAGCTGGACGCGCGCCTGACCGTGCTGGCCCGCATCCGCGAACGCTTTCCCGACTGGGCGCCGCGCCTGGGCGAGGACCATCTGCTGGACCTGAAGGTGCTGGGCCAGGTGGGCGACACCGCCATGACCAGCGACCGCGCCATCGAGATGCAGGCCAACGGCCTGCCCAATACCTTCGTGCCGGGCCGCAACCTGCTGTTCCTGACGCTGGCCGCCGCGCTGGGCTACCGCCGTCAGCTGGACGTGCTGGTGGGCGGCATGTGCGAAACCGATTTCTCCGGCTATCCCGATTGCCGCGACGACACCATCAAGGCGCAGCAGGTGGCGCTGGGCCTGGGCCTGGGCGCGCGCGTCACCATCGAGACGCCGCTGATGTGGATCGACAAGTCCGAGACCTGGGCGCTGGCCCGCAAGCTGGGCGGCGACGCGCTGGTGGATATCGTGGTCGAGGAAAGCCACACCTGCTACCTGGGCGAGCGCGGCGAGCGCCACGACTGGGGTTACGGCTGCGGCGAGTGCCCGGCCTGCAAGCTGCGCAAGGCGGGTTGGGCCAAGTGGGACGCGGGCGGCCGTCAGGCCGGCTGACGCCAGGGCGCGTCGCGGTTTGCGCGCCGGCGCGGTCCATGGCGCGCGTTCGGTGTTTCCGGGGGGCGGTGAGGCGGTTCAGCCGCCCTGCCTGGCCCGGCCGATGAAGCGCCAGCGCAGGATCGCGGCGCAGGCCAGGATGGCGGCCGCGAGTCCGGTCGACAGGCCGATCGCGCCGCGCGCCCCATAACGCTCGACCATCTGCGCATAGGCCACCGGCGCGGCGGCGGTCAGCAGGAAGCTGGGGATCAGCAGCCCGCCCACCACCGCGCCGTAGCTGCGGTGGTCGAAGAGCGCCAGCGGCAGCGTGCCGCGCGCGATGGTCAGCAGACCGTTGCAGGCGCCGTAGGCCAGCGCGTAGACCGCCAGCATGGCCACATCGCCGTCCGAGGCCAGCGCCAGCGCGAAGGACAGCGGCAGCAGCAGGCACACGATCAGCGTCATCGTCAGCGGATGCAGTCGCCCGCCCAGCGCCACGTCGACCAGCCGGCCGGAGAACTGGCCCACGCCCCAGAGCGCGGCCACGCCCACGGCCGCGGCCGCCGCCAGCCCCAGGCCGGTCAGGATGGCGATCAGATGGGCGGCGTTGCCCGCCGCCAGGAAATTCGTCAGCATCGCGATCAGCGCGTATAAGGCGCCGGCCAGCCGGCGCTCGCCCTGGCTGCGCGCCAGGCCGCCAGCCGCCGCGCCGGCCTGGGGCGCGGACGCGGCGTAGCGCTGGCGCGGCAGCGCCAGGAACAGCGGCGCGGTCGCCAGCGCCAGCGCGCCATAGGCCAGCACCGCGCCGCGCCAGCCCAGCCATTCGGCGAGCAGGTGCCCGACCGGCCACATCACGGTGGACGCCAGCCCGCCGAACAGGGTGATCTGCGACATGGGCCGGCGGGCGGTGGGCCCGGCGGCGCGGGCCAGCGAGGCGAAGGCCGCGTCGTACAGGCTCAGGCGCATGCCCGCGCCCAGCACGACCCAGGCCAGGTAATAGTGCGGCAGCGCATGGGCCGAGGCCAGCGCCACGCAGCCCAGCGCCGACAACACCGCGCCGGCCGGCATCACGCGGCGGCCGCCCCATCGATCCACCGCCAAGCCGGCGATGGGCGAGACCAGCGCCATGGTCACGATGGCGGCCGAGAAGCCGCCATAGACAGCGGCCGAGTTCCAGCCCAGGCCGGCGGTGATCGCCGGACCGAGCGCGCCGATCAGGTAGAAGGTGACGCCCCAGCCGATCAGCTGGGACAGGCCCAGGCAGACGATGGCCCGGGCGCCGACCGGTGGACGGACGGGAGCGGCGACAGGCAGCTGGCCGGCCGCGTCCCGGGGCGGGCTCACGGCCGGCCCGGCGGCGTGGCGTCGCCGTCACCCAGCGCGCGCTGCATCAGCACCGTGTCGCGCCAATCGCCATGCTTGTGTCCGACCGACCGCAGCGTGCCCACGGGATGGAAGCCCTGGCTGGCGTGCAGCGCCAGCGAGGCCGCGTTGCGGCTGTCGCCCACCACGGCCAGCATCTGGCGCCAGCCGGCCGCGGCGCAGCGCTCGACCAGCGCGGCCAGCAGCTTGCCGCCGATGCCGAGTCCGCCGCGGCCGGTCTTCACGTAGACCGAGTCTTCCACCGTGTGGCGGTAGGCCGGGCGCGGGCGGTACGGCGTGGCGTAGGCATAGCCCACCACCTCGCCGTCGATTTCGGCCACCAGGTAGAACATGCCCTGGGCCAGCACGGCGGCGCGGCGCTGGCGCATTTCCTCGATGGACGGCGGGTCCAGCTCGAAGGAGGCGGTGCCGTGCAGCACATGATGGGCGTAGATGGCCTTGATGGCGGGCAGGTCGGCGTCGACGCTGTCGCGGATGAGGAGAGTGGGGGCGGGCATGGACGGTTGGGCGCAGGAATAAAAAAACGGCGGAGGAAGTGCCGTCGGATCAAGTGCCGCCGGCATCCGGGCCGACGGCGCAATCCAGTAAGCCGTCAGTGTGAGGCAGGCAGACCTATTATTAAAGCTTTGGCCTATTATGAATTGCATAAGTAAAACTTTGGATTTGAGGTCATGCGTGGACTGAACCTGGACCATTTGCGCATGTTCGCGCAGGTGGCGGAACTGGGCAGCTTTTCCGCCGCCGCCGAACGCAACGGCGTGACGCAGCCGGCGGTCAGCCTGCAGGTGCGGCAGCTGGAGCGGCGCTACGGGCTGAAACTGGTCGAGCGCGTCGGCCGGCGCGGCCGGCCGACGGCGGCCGGGCTGGAGCTGCTCACGCATATCCGCGCCATCGACGCGACGCTGGCCCAGGCCGAGCAGGCCATGACGGCCCATGCCTCGCAGGTGAGCGGCCGGCTGCGGCTGGGCACGGGCGCCACCGCCTGCACCTACCTGCTGCCGCCGCTGCTGGCGGACCTGCGGCGGCGCTTCCCGGCGCTGGAGGTTGTGGCCAGCACGGGCAATACGGCCGACATGCTGCGCGGGCTGGAGAACAACGCGCTGGATATCGGCCTGGTGACGATGCCGGCCCCGGGCCGCATGTTCCAGGTCGAGCCGTTGCGGGAGGACGAGTTCGTGGCGATCTTCCCGGCGCACGGACCGATCCCGGTCCCGGCCAGCGCCACGCCGCAGGCGCTGGCGGCGCTGCCGCTAGTGCTGTTCGAGCCGGGCGCGCGCACGCGGCGGCTGGTGGATGACTGGTTCGAGAAGGCCGGCCTGGCGGCCAAGCCGGTGATGGAGCTGGGCAGCACGGAGGCCATGAAGGAGATCGTGGCCGCCGGCCTGGGCTGCGCCGTGCTGCCCAGGCTGGCGGTGTCGGGCGCGGGGCGGCGCGACGCGCTGACCGTGTTGCCATTGGCGCCGCGCCTGGCGCGCACGCTGGCCATCGTCATGCGCGGAGACAAGCCGCTCAGCCGAGGGCTGCGGCACCTGCGCGAGGCGCTGCTGGGCTTGCGGGTCTGAACGCATAGGGGTGGAACACGTCCACCGGCAGCTGGTTGCAGGCTTCGACGCACTCACGCACGGCAGCCATGTCCTTGAACCGCAGCCCGCTGGGTATGCCCTGCATGTCCAGGTTCATCGCCAGCGTCACCAGGTCGACGTTGCCGGTGCGCTCGCCGTTGCCGAACAGGCAGCCCTCGACGCGGTCGGCGCCGGCCATCACCGCCAGTTCGGCGGCTGCGACGGCCGTGCCACGGTCGTTGTGCGGATGCACGCTGAGCACGATGCTGTCGCGCCGCGCCAGGCGGCGGTGCATCCATTCGATCTGGTCGGCGTAGACGTTGGCGCTGGCGCATTCCACGGTGGATGGCAGATTGATGATCATCTTGCGCTCCGGGCTGGGGTTCCAGATGGCGCTGACCGCGTCGCAGACCTCCAGCGCATAGTCCAGCTCGGCCAGGCTGAATGTTTCGGGCGAATACTCGTAGATCCATTCCGTGCCGGGATCGGCGTCGGCCAGGGCGCGGATCTGACGCGTGCCGGCCAGCGCCAGGTCCTTGATCTCATCCCGGCTCATGCCGAAGACGATGCGGCGCCACTGCGGCGCGATCGGGTTGTACAGGTGGACGATGGCGCGGCGAGCGCCGCGCAGCGATTCAAAGGTGCGTTCGATCAGGTCGGGCCGCGATTGGGTCAGCACCTCGATGGTGACGTCGTCGGGAATGCGTTCTTCCTCGATGAGCTGGCGCACGAAGTTGAAGTCCGTGTCCGAGGCCGATGGGAAAGCAACTTCGATTTCCTTCAGGCCCACGGCGACCAGCTGTTCGAAGAAGCGCAGTTTGCGCGCGGCGTCCATCGGTTCGATCAGGGCCTGGTTGCCGTCGCGCATGTCGGTGCTCATCCAGATGGGCGGCGCATCCAGGCGGCGCGACGGCCAGGTCCGTTCGGCATAGTCGCGGGTGAACGGGTGGACGGGGCGGTATTTGTGTTGGGGCTGTTCGAGCATCATGGGGTGTCCTCGGGCGGTCGCTGGTGCCGGCCAGGCCATGCGCGCGCGGGAATGCGCCGTGGCGGCTGCCGGTCGGGAATGCAAACGGGAAAGCGAACGTGGCGGCTGGGGCCGCGCGGGGACCCAGGGCTGCCGGGCGGCCACGGGGCGCTAGGCCCGGCAACCGCGGCGTAGTCGTAGCGCGAGGGTCGAGCGCCGCCGGCGCGCGCCGCCGCCCGCCGCGCAAGCGGCAAGGGTCGGGGCGGTGGGGCGGATGGCGGGCATGAGGGAGATGCAGGGAAATGTCAGGTGAACGGGAACGATGGTAGGTACACTGAAACAGACCGTCTACCGCCAATCAGACATGAATCGTCGAAAAAAGGACATTCCGTCGCCCGCGCCCAGCGCCGCGCCGGCGCGCAACCATCCCCGCACCCCCGCGAACCTGGACCTGTTCCCCTACGAAGCCTCGGCGCGGCCCGTGGCCGGACTGGCGGTGGACTACGAGGACGGCCATCGCGTGCGCCGCCATCGTCATCGCCGCGCGCAGCTGCTCTACGCGATCTCGGGCGTGATGGTGGTGGAGACCGAGGCGGGCATCTGGGTGGTGCCGCCCACGCGCGGCGTGTGGGTGCCGGCCTGGGTGGCGCATGGCATCCGCATGAGCGGCGAGCCGCGCATGCGCACGGTGTTCGTCGAGCCGGGCGCGGCCGCGCACCTGCCCACGCAGTGCTGCGTGCTGTCTATCTCGCCGCTGCTGCGCGAGCTGATGGCGGCGGCGACCGAGGTGCCGCTGGACTGGCAGCCGGGCACGCGCGACGGCCGCCTGATGATGCTGCTGCTGGACGAGCTGCGCCAGGAACCGGTGCTGCCGCTGCATTTGCCGCAACCGGCCGAGCCCCGGCTGGCGCGCATCTGCCGCGCCATCGTGCGGCATCCGGAGCGGCAGGACGGCGTGGCCGACTGGGCCCTTGAATTGGGGGTGGATCCCAAGACGGTGCAGCGCCTGTTCCTGCGCCATACCGGCATGACCTTCGGCCGCTGGCGCCAGCAGGCGCGGCTGCTGGCGGCGATGGAACGGCTGGCGCGCGGCGAGCGGGTGCTGGACGTGGCGCTGGACCTGGGCTACGAGAGTCCGAGCGCCTTCGCGGCCATGTTCCGCAAGGCCTTGGGCGAGCCGCCCAGCGCTTTCGCGGCGCGCGGGGCGGCGTCCGCCTGAGGGTTGCGGGACCGGCGCGGGCATCCGGGCGCAAGCCGGCGCGAACCTGGCCTGAAGTCAGCGCGAATCTGGCGCGTGGGGCTCCTCCGGGCATGTCCCCAGGCGCGCGGGCGCGGAACCGGCGTATTATTTAGCGTTTCGCCCGTCCGCTAACCGCCTGAGAAAGATCATGCCGCACTACCGTTCCCGCACCTCGACCCACGGCCGCAACATGGCCGGCGCCCGCGCCCTGTGGCGCGCCACCGGCATGAAGGACGGAGACTTCGGCAAGCCGATCATCGCGGTGGTCAACTCCTTCACGCAGTTCGTGCCGGGCCACGTGCACCTGCGCGACCTGGGCGCGCTGGTCGCCAAGGAAATCGAGGCCGCCGGCGGCGTCGCCAAGGAATTCAACACCATCGCCGTGGATGACGGCATCGCCATGGGTCACGGCGGCATGCTGTATTCGCTGCCGTCGCGCGAGCTGATCGCCGACTCGGTCGAGTACATGGTGAACGCGCACTGCGCCGACGCGATGGTCTGCATCTCGAACTGCGACAAGATCACGCCGGGAATGCTGATGGCCGCGATGCGCCTGAACATCCCGGTGGTGTTCGTGTCGGGCGGCCCGATGGAAGCGGGCAAGGTGAAGTCGCCGACGGACGGCAAGGTGATCGCCAAGATCGACCTGATCGACGCCATGATCAAGGCGGCCGATCCCAATGTGTCGGATGCGGATGTGGCCGAGGTCGAGCGCAGCGCCTGCCCGACCTGCGGTTCCTGTTCCGGCATGTTCACCGCCAACTCGATGAACTGTCTGACCGAGGCCATCGGCCTGGCGCTGCCGGGCAACGGCACGATCGTGGCCACGCACGCATGGCGCAAGGGCCTGTTCGAGCAGGCCGGCCGCCTGGTGGTGGATCTGTGCCGCCGCTATTACCAGGAAGAGGACGCGTCGGTCCTGCCGCGCAGCATTGCCACCAAGAGCGCGTTCGAGAACGCGATGGCGCTGGACGTGGCGATGGGCGGCTCGACCAACACGGTGCTGCACCTGCTGGCCGCGGCGCAGGAAGCGGGCGTGGATTTCACGATGGCCGACATCGACCGCATTTCGCGCAAGGTGCCGTGCCTGTGCAAGGCGGCGCCGGCCACCGACAAGTACCACATTGAAGACGTGCATCGCGCGGGCGGCATCCTGGGCATCCTGGGCGAGCTGGCGCGCGCGGATCTGCTGGACCTGTCCTGCGGCAATGTGCACAGCGGCACGCTGGGCAATGCGATCGCGCAGTGGGACGTGGCGGGCGATGCCGGCGAGGCGGCGCAGAAGTTCTATCGCGCGGCGCCCGGAGGCATTCCGACGACGGTGGCGTTCAGCCAGGACGCGACGTTCCTGACGCTGGACACGGACCGCAAGACAGGCTGCATCCGCAGCAAGGAAAACGCGTATTCGAAGGACGGCGGGCTGGCGGTGCTGTACGGCAACCTGGCCGAGAAGGGCTGCATCGTGAAGACCGCGGGCGTGGATGAGTCGCAGTGGGTGTTCACGGGACGCGCGCGGGTGTTCGAGAGCCAGGATGATGCGGTGGAAGGCATCCTGGGCGACAAGGTCGTCGCTGGCGATGTCGTGGTGATTCGCTACGAAGGGCCGAAGGGCGGGCCGGGGATGCAGGAGATGCTGTATCCGACGTCCTATCTGAAGTCCAAGGGTCTGGGCAAGGTGTGTGCGCTGTTCACGGACGGGCGTTTCTCGGGCGGGTCGTCGGGGCTGGTGATCGGGCATGCTTCGCCGGAGGCGGCGGAGGGCGGCACGATCGGGCTGGTGGAAGACGGCGATGTGATCGAGATCGATATTCCGCGGCGCAAGATGCATCTGGCGGTGTCGGATGAGGTGCTGGCGCGGCGTCGCGAGGCGATGAACGCGCGGGAGAAGGCTTGGGAGCCGGTGGATCGGGAGCGGGTGGTGTCGCTGGCCTTGCAGGCTTATGCGGCGCTGGCGACTTCGGCGGATCGGGGGGCTGTGCGGGATCTTTCGCAGCTCAAGCAGAAGCGTTGAGGGGTTGGGTTTTGAAGAGGACGGCGCCTTTGTGGCGCCGTTTTTTTTGGGGTCTTTTTTGGGGGGGCTGGAGTGTTGGCGGTTTGTGAGGCTGTTGTCTTCACTGCTGCTACTGCTTTTGCTGCTGCTGGTGCTTCGTTGAGCATTGTGTGCCGGCGCTTCGTGGGTCGCCCCTCGGGCGGGGCGGCGCGGCTGCTCGCGCCCACGATCGCGGTCCGGAGCCTTCGCTC